>JBLHIB010000178.1:0-3514 GCA_047615865.1 Gammaproteobacteria bacterium | reverse complement strand
AGACCGACTGGCAAACACAAATTGATAGCAATATGAAGATCAGGGAGCTTCTCATGAACGACGAATCGGGCCCAAATTACGAGGATTCTGCTTGCGGGAGAGTTGTTTAGTTTTATCCAACGTTAGGATACCTGTTTTCGCATACATTATGCCTTTAATTACTTCACAACTTTGAAGTCCTGTAATCGACTGAGTGCGAATTGTTTTAGTTGTAATAATTTGAAATTATATTTTATTCAGGGAATTGATAACTGGTTAGATCAATTATGAATCCATAAATTTACACAACTACTAACCGCCACCCTCTCGTAAAATTGTATGAAAATTAGAACTGTGATTATCGACGACGAGCCAAGAGCTAGGAAAATGATGCGTTCGCTCATCTCCGAATTCTTTGAAGATGTAAACATTGTGGGTGAGGCAAGCTCGGCAGAAGAGGGCAAAATGGTTATCAAAAAAACCAGTCCCGATTTAATTCTGCTCGACGTTGAAATGCCTAAAGGCGATGGGTTTTCATTGATTGATTCCTTTGAAGATTTAGATTTTGAAGTGGTGTTTACAACGGCCTACAACGACTACGCAATTACTGCTATCAAACATTCGGCTTTGGATTATTTACTCAAACCAGTGTCCATTGACGACCTCAAGGCAATGTTTGACCGCTTCAAAGAAAAGCGAAGCAAACTTCGAAATAAAACTGCTGAGGCCTTTTTCATCCCGGAAATTTCAGGCGGTGGAAAGCAAAGTCAGAAAATTGCTCTTCCTACATCCAAGGGTTTCAAGATTATTAAACTCAATGATATCATCCATGGTGAGGCCAGTCGTGTATATTCATCGTTCTTTCTGATTGATGGAAAAGAGATCTGTGTTTCTCGTTCTTTAAAATACTTCGAGGGACTGCTGAAAGAATATGGATTCATGCGTGTTCATGGTTCGTCTATCATCAACCTTGACCACATCGACGAGTACTTCAGAGGCTCCCAGGGACGGGCTGGCCATGTTCTCATGTCCAATGGACAAGAGGTGAGTGTTTCTCGGAATAAACGAGTTGATTTATTGGAGAAATTCTCGCTGGGACAAGGCTAATTTTCGTCTTTTATGTAAACCCTCTTTACACGTTCATCCACGGCACAAAGAATCTCATACGGTATCGTATCAGCTATGCGTGCTAGCTCCTGAACAGAAGGGTTCTTACCAAAAACTATCACTTCATCGCCCGCAGCACAATCAATACCAGTTACATCAATCATACACATGTCCATGCAGATATTTCCAATGATTGTCGCCTTTTTTCCGGCGACTTGAACGCTTGACTTATCATTCCCAAAGGTTCGAAACAGCCCATCAGCATAGCCAATAGGAATAGTCGCTATTCTTCGAGCGCTAGTGGATATGTATGCCCGGCCATATCCTACCGACTCTCCAGGTTGGATATCGTTAATTTGAGATATGATAGTCTTCAAAGTAGCAACATGCTTCAAGGACAATCTCGGATCTGCCGAAACTCCGTAAACGCCTATTCCCAATCGAACGAGGTCCATCTGGTACTCAGGAAATCGACTTATACCTACTGAATTAAGGGCATGACAGATAAAATCATGGCCTAAATCGACTTTCAATTGTTTTGAAACCTTCCTAAACAGTTCCAGTTGTTGAATGGTAAAGTGATCATGCTCGTGCTCATCAGTCGCCGCCAGGTGCGTGAAAACAGAGATTACCTTAACACTTGGCATCTCCTTCAATTTCTTCACAAGCAGTTCCATTTCACTAGCTTGAAAACCCAATCGATGCATTCCCGTGTCGACTTTCAAATGAATAGGATATACTTCCTTTATTTCTTTAGTTTTTAGCGCGAGCGCAAATCTCTCTAAGGTCGCAAAACTGTATATCACTGGTTCAAGGCTGGCGTCTATCAATTCTTCAAGACTTCCTCTTTCAGGATTCATTACCATTGTTGGCAATCGGATACCATGACTTCGCAATTCCACCCCTTCGTCGGTATAGGCAACGCCCAAATAATCTACTTCGCTAAACTCCAAGAATCTAGCCAATTCACAGGCGCCAGTGCCATACCCTTGAGCTTTGACCATGACCAATAAAAGAACATCAGTTTTCAGCTCTTGACGATAAGTCTTTAGATTATGAGCAATGGCATCCAAATCGATTTCCAAAACGGTGACATGCGTCTTTCTTTGGAGTGCTTGGTCTAATTTTTTAAGGGAATATTCTATGTGGCTCATGACGAGGCCAAATCTTTCGATTCATCAGCATTTAGCAATGCCTGTTCTTTTAACTGTTGGCGTTTTTCCAGTGCTAGTTGCCTTCTTTCCTCGACTTCTTCAACAAAAGAGGCCAGTTTAAGATCCATAGCCGACGCCGTACCTTCCTTCTTCCTAGCCATCGCTTGCACAAAAGCCTCTCGACTTAGCGGCACGTAGCTTTCTTTTTCACCCAATTCTACCAATCCACTGCCTTCCGTAATTCTATAACTGTGGTGGGCATGATTGCCGGTTTGCACGCATATCGCATGCACCTTAGTCACATATTCAGCAAGTGCCAATAAGTGAGGCATCGGACCAAAAGGGCGGCCTAAGTAATCGAGATCCAGTCCGGCTGCGATCACGCGTATGCCTGAGTTGGCAAGCTGACTGCAGACTGCTGGCAGACCATCATCAAAAAATTGAGCTTCGTCTATCCCGACAACATCAATTTCTGAAGTGAGGAGCAACAATTGAGAAGAATGTTCAATAGGAGTTGAAATAATCGTGTTGCGATCGTGGCTTACCACTTCATCATTACTATATCTCGTATCGATAAGTGGTTTGAAAATTTCTACACGCTGGCGCGCAAATTCAGCTCTTTTCATTCGTCGGATCAGCTCTTCAGTTTTACCCGAGAACATGCATCCACAAACTACTTCAATCCATCCTCGATTTTGTCCTGTATGATTGTTTTCTAGAAACAAATGTTGCTTTTTAAGTCTTACAAATATACAACATCCCATTGCCAACCATGGAACGAGTTGCTTGGAATAATCGGCTTCGCGAAAAATATTTCACAAAGTTTTATGGAATTGGAAAGGTTATAGCATCCTATAGGAAATCACAAAAACAAACAACATGAAGCAACTAGGATTCATTATTGCACTGTTCGTTTTCCAAACTTCCCTTTTTGCCCAGAGTTATGGAGAGATTCAAGGTCTGGTTTACGATTCCAATGGAAAAAGTACGCTCCCGATGGCTGCGATCCGCGTAATAGCAGGTGAAAAAGTACAGGGGGTTGTATCCGGACTGGATGGGAAATTCAAGGTTAAGCCGCTCACTAGCGGAACATACACCGTGGAAATTTCATACAACACTTATCAGACCAAAATCATTGAGGGCGTAATTGTCAAGCCAGATAAGATTACTTACCTCAACGAAATCGTTATGGTGCAGGCCACGCTCAATATTCCGATTGTCACAATAGAAACTTATACGATCCCTTTGATAGACCCGGACAACACAGGTATGAC
>JBLHIB010000177.1:0-3553 GCA_047615865.1 Gammaproteobacteria bacterium | reverse complement strand
GAAGGCTCTTCTTCTATCTCGGCATTATTCGGATCCTCTTCCTCATTATTCATGAATTGACCGAGAAGATTTTCAACATGATTGCGCATACCTAAGTAGTCAAGTTCTGCGTAATCAAAAGGAAGCTCAAATTTAGAATCAGAAATTTCTTTTGGAATAGCACTTCTAGCTCGCAATCGCATCCTCATTCCATATTGTTCAACTTCGTACCCTAAAAGGACATCTTTAGAATCGTAGAATTGGTTGCACCAATTTGGATCGGTAAGATCAATCTGATCAGTATGCCACAATGCGATTGGAGGAACTGAATCAGAATCAAAGACGGCCATAGTCTTCTTACATAGGTATCCCGCCAATGAATCGGTTTCGTTGGTGGGGGTCATAATCATTCTAGGCATGCTTGCTACCATCTCTTTTACTTCAGCCTCATCAAGATTCATGATATGCCTTTCCTTCAAGGCTCTCAGGATTTGACTGAACTCACGAGTTGCGTTATTTAGCACGAATTCCGTGGCTACTAAACCACCAAGCGACTGCATTGACATTCTCACTTGGTTGTCCTTGAAATCCATAACCATTTCTGTTGGATACAAATTTACTAGGATATCATCTTGCTGAAAAGGAAAAGAAACATCATAAATGATAGTACCTTCAGAAAATTTGGTTTCCTCTGAACTACCAGAGCAAGAAGCCAATAACAACATTCCAAAAATGGCAAAAAAGTTTATAGTATTGATAGCCATAAGTTTAAATATTCTAAGTGCTGTGCACGTAAATTACGTCTGACTCAAAAATCGAACATTTTATTATCAATATTTATAACAGTGAATTAAAGTTTTCCCCACCAACTGTCTTGAAAACTTGAGGCGATTTAATTGATTCTCAATCCCCAAAGCTGATTAGCACTGAACAGGCTTTCTTTAAATGCAATCGCTTGTTGAACGAACGATTATTCATTAATCCTCACTTCGGTTTTCATTCCATGGCAAAAGACTTACTTTTGCTTTATAAAATAGTTGGCCAATTGATCACAATCATAGAAGTTAATTCCGAACTAGGTGCAGGAACCCGAGGCGCAAGTCTTGGGAGTCGAAGTTTACAAACTGCCTCATTATCAAGTGAAAAGTCGATTTTTTCTGATAAGAAGCGAGTAAAAGTAGAAACTGAGAATGATCTTCTGCTTGATTCGACGACGACTATTAGCGCGAAATACATCGATGGCATTTCAAGAATGTTCGATCGTATTTGTGATCAAGTATCAAAAACATTGTCGGCCAAAGAGTTTCCTTTTGTTCTTGCAGGTGATCACAGTTCGGCTGGAGCCACTATTGCAGGTATCAAAGCAGCCAACCCAAACAAACGATTGGGGATAATATGGATAGATGCTCATGCAGATCTTCATTCACCCTATACCTCTCCTTCTGGAAACGTTCATGGCATGCCGCTCGCGACAGCAATAGCCTATGACAACATGGAAATGGCATCAAAAGAACCTTCAATTGAAGCGATTGAGGCCTGGGAGAGCTTGAAAAACACCGGTGGTAGTTCTCCAAAAGTTCTCCCTGAAGACATCGTCTTCATTGGAGTGAGAGACACTGAAAAGCCAGAAGATAGAGTTTGTGAAAAATTCAATATCAAGAATTTCTCAGTAGAAGAAGTTAGAGCCCAATCGGTCAAGACAACGGCTCAAGATGCATTGATCCGGCTCAAAGAGTGCGACATAGTTTATGTGTCCTTCGATGTTGATTCCTTAGATCCTTCAATTTCATTGGGGACTGGAACACCAGTGCCGAATGGCTTTGAAGTAAAGGAAGTATCAGATATGCTTGATGTACTCTTGATAGACCCCAAAGTTTGTTGCTTTGAAGTTGTCGAAATAAATCCGCTCTTGGATACCACAAACAAGATGGCAAAAGCAGTTTATCCGATTATTGAGCGTGCCTACTACTCTATTGCGGCGAGATAAACCATCACTTTTTTCGAATAACCCTATTCTTATGTCCAATGCACAAACCACCGATTGTGTTTTGATGGTTCGTCCAGCCAGTTTTCGCTTGAACCTTGAAACATCGGTCAACAATCATTTCCAACAAGGCGCCGACGAGAGTGTTGATGTTAACGCGAAAGCGCAGAAGGAATTTGACCTATTTGTTTCGATGTTAGAAGACAATGGAATTGAGGTGATCGTTGTTCAAGACACATTGGAGCCTTCAACTCCTGACGCCCTTTTCCCGAATAACTGGGTAAGCTTTCATGTTGATAAAATTGCTTTTTTGTATCCCATGTTTGCGCCAAATAGAAGAGCTGAGCGTCGTGAAGATATAATCGAGCAGCTAAAAAAAGACCATAACTTCGAATTGGAGGGCATTATCGATTTTACTGAATTCGAAGAGCATCAAAAATACTTGGAAGGCACGGGAAGCTTAGTTCTTGATCGAGAAAGCAAAATATGTTATGCGGCAATCTCGGAACGAACCGATCGAAAAGCTGTGGCACACTTTTGCATGGAAACGGGTTACAAGCCTGTTCCTTTCAGCGCATATCATACCGTTGACGGGATTGAACACTTGATCTACCATACCAATGTTATGATGAGCGTAGGTGCCAATTTTGCAGTTGTTTGCCTCGAATGTATCAAAGAAGAAAAAGAACGAGATGGCCTTGTTTCAATTTTAGAGCAAACTGGTCATGAAGTAATTCCGATAAGTTTAGATCAAATAGATCATTTTGCAGGCAATATTCTCCAACTGAGTAATTCGAAAAATGAGTCAGTAATTGCCTTATCAACTAGAGCGAAAAATTGCCTTAGCGAAGACCAAATAGATAGACTAGAGACTCATGGTAAATTGGTCTATTCAGACTTAACCACTATTGAGAATTACGGCGGAGGAAGTGCACGATGCATGATCGCCGAAATATTTTTACCCCGTGCACAGAATGAAACGAATTGAAGAAATAGTAACCCAGAAAGG
The DNA here is from genome assembly GCA_047615865.1 of Gammaproteobacteria bacterium. Taxonomy (GTDB): domain Bacteria; phylum Bacteroidota; class Bacteroidia; order Flavobacteriales_D; family Sanyastnellaceae; genus JADFAK01. Next base: position 581 of record JBLHIB010000177.1, on the reverse strand, counting down.
TCTTGAAGGAGTATCCAGCCTCTTTGGACAAGATTTAGATCCAACACAAATACAATTGCAGAAGACCTCAAAAGATTTTGATGGTGAGCTGACTATTGTTGTTTTTCCATTTGTTAGATTCTCAAAGAAGTCACCTCCAGAAACTGGTAATATCCTTGGTGAATACATGCTAGAGAATTGTGACGAGGTCATTGGATTCAATGTTGTTAAAGGTTTTCTAAACCTTGTCATTTCAGAAAAATACTGGCTCGCCTTCTTCAATTCAATACTGCAGAATGAAAATTTTGGGCTAGCCCCGGCAAAGTCTAAGGGTCAGGTGATGGTTGAGTATTCTTCTCCTAACACCAACAAGCCACTTCACCTAGGGCACTTGCGCAATAACTTCTTAGGGTACTCTGTGGCCAAAATCCTTGAGGCCAACGGGCATGACGTTCTAAAAGTGCAAATAATCAATGATCGCGGAATCCACATTTGCAAGAGCATGCTTGCATGGCAGCGTTTTGGTAATGGGGAAACACCAGAAAGCTCAGGATTAAAAGGGGATCACTTGGTGGGCAAGTATTATGTCAAGTTTGATAAAG
>JBLHIB010000176.1:0-4062 GCA_047615865.1 Gammaproteobacteria bacterium | reverse complement strand
TCAAGGTGAGGGATTAAAATTAATTTCTGACACTGTGGCGGGTGGAACTCGGACAGTCGTTTACGATGTAATTGGAGGCCCGGGGGGAGTCATTACTGAGCTCTTATCCATTGTAAGACAAGCAGGAGAAAATGAGGTTACTGTTGAAGTGGTTAAAGACAAGAAGAAGAAAGGAGAAGCTACTGTTGTTTTCAGTTAGTCTTGCTTTTAATTTTTGTTGTGCTCAAGAATTTACTTCTCCTATTGATAAGGGCGAAGAAAGCTCGGGGACTATCGAAATGTATCATTTGAACGTAGGAATGAAATTGCGCAAAGGGATGGATCTTGATTCATCCCTTTGGCATTTGCAACAAGCTCAAGAAATTTTCAGTAAAGCAAAAGTTTCCTCAAATTTGGGAATATGCCATAAGGAAATGGGGACAGTCTACTGCATGTCTAGTGATTTTGAGGCGGGACTTGAACAATATAACAAGGCGATACAAATTTTTATTGAGGTGAACGATTCATCATCATTGACAACCTGTTATGCCAATTTGGGAGGGTTGGCCTTGAGTTTAGATAACTACGATGATGCTCTTATTGAGCTTAGAAAAGCGCAAAACATCAGTCGTAATTTGGACAATGAAGATGTCAGTGGAATCATTCACAACATTGGTCTAGTGCACTTAGAACAGGAAATTCATTGGGACAGTGCCCTGTACTATTTGCGTGAGGCAGAAAAACTTGCTGAGCAAAGTGAAAACTATAAAGTGTTAACCAGTTCTCTAGCAAATATTGCTCTCTTGTATTTTCGTCAAGATGTGAATGATTCAGCATTGCATTATTTTGGAAAATCTCTGAATGTTGCAAACAAGCACAATCTTTCTCGTAAAAAACTTAATGCTCTAAATAACCTGAGGGAGGTCTACTATGAAATTAACGATCTAGAAGGTGCTTATCATTTCCAAGAGGCCTATTATTTGTTGAAAGATTCGTTGTTTGGTGTCAGTACTCAAAATCACATCGCAGACCTTGAGATTGAATTTCAGACCAGTGAAAATGAAGTTCGCTTAGCCAAATTGGAGTCGGCCAATTCTATCCAAACGATTGTAATCGCGGCCTTAGTTGTCATTTTTACTATTCTCGTTTTCGGTGTTTGGAAGTTCTTTTCGGATCGAAGAAAGCGAATGCATGAAATAGCAGATGCATTGTATCGTGGTCGTAAAATGGAACACAAAAAAGTCGCATCTCATTTAGTCGACGATGTTGGCGGTGCCATTGATGCTGCAGCGCACCTCATGAATGAGGACCTTGGAAAAGCTCGTGTCTATTTGGAGATGGCCAAGCTTAAAATATCCAGGCTAGCCAATCTAAACTACTCGCAAGCCCTTGAAACAAGCGGTATACGAGGAGCCTTGGAGGAATTGATACGTTCTATGCATGAGGAGACAGGAAAGTACATCGAGTCTAAGATCATCATTGCCCAAGAGCCTAGTATTGAGAAGCAGGAAGACATTTTTGAGCTCACTGAAAAACTATTGCTCCACACCATTAAGATTAACAATCCTGAGCTTCTGCATCTAGAGGTGCGTTGCGACATAGATACGGCTAGTATCAAAATATCTAGGGTGACCGAACAACCAACTCAAAGTTCAACTGTTTATAGGAATATCGAGGCAACGGTTGAGTATCTCAAAGGCTCCATTTCTACCTCTGTAGATAAAGACAAGCTTGCCACAACTCTTATAGAAATCTGATGGTCCGACCTTTAGTTAATTTTAACACCGGCATGGATTCAATTCGGTTAACTTGGAAATAATTTTTTCCATTGTCCCGTTTAGTTGAAAACCATTACCATGACCCTGCAAGATTTCTTCCTAATGTGCTCCGGCGTTGACCGGAACTTACTCAAACGCTGTCCAACAGAAACCAATAAATACGTCGGCATTGGCGGAACAGTGTTCTTTACTGCGGTCCTAGCGGCGCTAGCTGGAGGATATGCAATATATACAGTTTTCGATTCTATATTCTTCGCCACCGTCTTCGGACTGGTCTGGGGATTTATGATTTTTAATCTGGATCGATTTATTGTCTCTAGTATGAAAAATCGAGGAAAATTCATGCAAGACCTCGCGGTGGCTGCACCACGAATTGCTCTAGCTATTGTAATCGCACTGGTTATTTCCAGACCTATAGAATTGCGCCTATTTGATAAGGAGATTCAAGCCGAACTAGTTTCCATGGAACAAGAGATTATTCTGGAACAAGAAGATCAATTGAGATTGCGCTATGCGGGATCAATTGCAGAAAATGAAGAACAAATACTAGCCTTAGGAAACGTCACCCAGCAAAAGGCATTGGTCAGAGATAACCTCGTGTCCCAAGCAATTAATGAGGCCGATGGAACAGGCGGTTCTTTGAAAAGAAACATGGGGCCGATTTACAAAGCAAAGAAAGCCGAAGCCAATCGAGCCGAACTTGAATATCAAACTGAAGTAGCGCGTGTAACTCCACTGATTTTAAAGGCACAACAATCAATTGACGAAATTAATACTCAAGCTGACTCAGAATTGGCTGCTATTGAACGCGTGCCGTACAATGGCATGGCCGCTCGAATGGAAGCTCTTGATCGCGTGGGCAATCGGAGTCAGGCTGTGTCTTCGGCTCACTTGTTCATTATTCTACTGTTTATAATCATTGAATCCGCACCAGTATTGGTGAAATTGATCAGTCGGCGCAGTCCTTATGATCTACTATTACACAAACATGAACATGAGTTTGAGATGTTCCACCATGAGAAAACTCGTTTATCGGAGAACACAACGATGAATAAAGTCAAGTATGAGACTGAAGTTCGGACTCACATTACCCATGCGAAGATTCGAGAAGAAAGGGCAAAAATCGATCATGAGGTTGTCCAAAAAATTGAAGAATTGAAGAAGTCTTTGGGCTGGGGCAGTTCTTCATAAAGTGACCTTGCTCCTTCCTACTTTAGCTGTCCGGTTATCTCGAATCATTTGCGCGAGCTAGAAAAAAAATACCATAGGAGATCAAGATTTGAAAGACAATCTTGATCTCCTTTTCATTTCGGCCAATTGTTCTAGATTTACTCCATGTACAAATTAATATCTATTCTGTGCGCCTTGTGTTTACTAAACGCATGCACTCCCCCACCTAGTGAAAAAGTTATTTTAGAAGAGGATTGTCATTATTTGGATTCGCAGACTGATAAAGCGGTGCAAACTGGCGGAGTTCAGATGATTGCGTTGAAAGAGGGATACAAAGTGTGGACCAAGAAATATGGTAATAGTCCTATGAAAGTTCTTGTTCTACATGGTGGGCCGGCAGGGACTCATGAGTATTTGGAGTGTTTCCAAAGCTTCTTTCCGCAAGCCAATATTGAATTTTACGAGTATGACCAACTGGGGTCATATTACTCAGATCAACCTACCGACACGGCATTGTGGACGATCGATCGTTTTGTCGAGGAGGTAGAGCAAGTACGTATCGCCTTAGATCTCAATGCCGATAATTTCTTCCTATTGGGTCAATCTTGGGGAGGAATTCTTGCCATGGAATACGCTCTGAAGTATCAGGACAACCTCAAAGGGCTTCTCGTATGTAATATGACAGCCGATTTTCACAAGTATGCTGATTACAATGCAAAACTACGTGCTCAACTTAGACCAAGTTTGATTGATAGTCTGCTCACCTATGAAAATGCTGGCGACTATGGGAACCCGGAATATGTAGGACTTGTCGAGTCGAATTTTTACACGAAGCACATTTGCCGATTGGAGGAATGGCCTGAGCCGCTGGTGCGAAGTTTCGGTCATTTCAACATGGAAGTATATGCATATATGCAAGGGCCTAGCGAATTTGTGCCAGGCGGTATTTTGAAAGATTGGACTGTTTGGGACCGACTAAAAGAGCTCCATGTCCCCACATTGACTGTGGGCGCTAAATACGACAGTATGAACCCAGAAGAGATGAAAGAGATGGCTTCATTGGTTCAGAATGGTGAGTATTTGTATTGTCCGAACGGCAGTCATTTGGCTTTGTGGGATGATCAAGAAGTCTTCA
>JBLHIB010000175.1:0-4109 GCA_047615865.1 Gammaproteobacteria bacterium | reverse complement strand
TTGAAATTTTAGATTGTGCGGGATGCTTGGTTATTGAGATATTAAAGCTTTCCGTTTTAATCGACTTATCAGTTATTCCAAAATATTTATTTGGTTGAATTTTCATCTATTGCAATTGTGTGGAAAGTAAAAAGTCGTTTTATTGGCTTTTGCAAAGTGTTGAACTCAACCTGCGGTTGGATAAAGCCAAAAGCAAAAGTTTCTCAATTTGAAAGTATACTCTATAATGACTCTCCGCAAGGTATCACTAAATCTTAGTAGAACGCAGATAGATTAAGGAGTAGAGGTTGAAGTTTGTGATCAAAACAAACAATTATGAAGCTCATAGATTTCAACCAAACTTATGGCACGGAGGCCAAATGCAAAGCCGCCTTCAAATTATTGCGTGAATCGGCAGGATTACATGCCGCAAATGCCAATCAGAAGAGTATTATTGGTTAAGTACCTTGAATCAGTACAAGTGCAAAAATTGCGGGTCTTGCCAATCTTTAAAAAGTGGAACTATGCTGGAATACAGCAAGTTACCCTTTAGATATTGGTTCATTGCTATGCACTTGATAAGTCCCACTAAGAAAGGCTTTTCCTCTTTGGAAATGCAGCATCAAATAGGACATAAGAGATACGAGCCAATTTGGGCAATGATGCACAAAATACGTTCAGTCATGGGCAAGCGAGATGAGAAATATCAATTGGAAGGTTTGGTTGAAGCAGATGAGGCTTTTTTTGAAATTGCTTTTCCCGAAGGAGAAGAGACTAAACCTGGTAGAGGTAGTGAACAAAAGAAAGAAGTTTTAGTAATCGCCTCGACAGAGCGACTTCCACCAGACAAACATAAAAAAAGAAGGCCAAAAACTCGATGTAAATTCATAATTATGAAGACGCTAGTGGACCTGAAGACACCGACAATCGAAGAAAAGTTGAAGGAGAAAACCAGCCCCAATTCGGATCTAATCACAGACGGTGCAGACGCCTACAATTATGTATTTCTGGACTACAACAGCCACCAAGTGGCCGAAGGGACAACAAAAGAAAAAACAGCACAACTTCCTTGGGTACATCTCGATCAGTAATGCAAAACGAAAGCTACTTGATATCCATCACTGTATTTCCGAACAATATTTACAGCGATATCTGGACGAGTTCTGCTACAAACAGAATCGCCGGAACTTCCGCTCTGACTCACTTGCGGGACTTCTTAATCACGCTGTTCGCTACAGGGCAAAAAGGTTGGTGACAGCTTGCGGATAGTCATAAAATCCAACGGTAGCAATGGCTAGTGAAACAAAAAACGCTATCCAATAATTTCGCTTTTTTCTATGCAGTTTGTCTCCCACAAACAAGACCGTGAACAGCCCAAAGCCAGCAACCCAACAAATTATTTCACTCATGTTTATTGTAGACTTTTCACGAACCGATACCCTCCAAGTCCTTCAACTTTCAAATAATAAACCCCTGGCACAAGATCAAAAATAGAAATCTGCCGGCCCCCAATTCTTCCCTTCTGCATTGTCGTTCCATCAACTGACACAATCTCATAAACGCTACTCGATAAATCCATGTCGAACGATAAATAATCCACAGCCGGATTAGGATATAAAGTCAACCCCTTCCCCAATTCTTCAACAGAAGTAACGACCGACAAAGTTGTATTCCATTCCACACTACAACCAGCTATATCAGTGATTGTGAGAGAATATTCTCCGCCATCACACAAGTCAACCAAGTAACTTGAGCTGTCGGCGATTGACTCTCCATTGAACTCCCATGAATAGACCAATGGCTCATAAGCCGAAATCACGTCCAAATCGATGAGTCCATTGCATTCACCTTCCATGACATCTAAGAGTTCAAAAACTTCGATTGAGGTAGGTTCTAGGGTAATAAACTCTACTGTATCCGAGCATCCCCAACATCCGTTCACTCCCTCGGCGCAGTACCAATAGTTGTCCGACGACATGACGTCTAGTTCGTGATCAGTACTTCCGTCAGACCATTCGATTGTTGACCATGCTGAATCGGCGAGGAGTGTTGCGGTGAGCAACGAGTCTCCACAGAAAACTGTTGTTCCTTCGTAGGTAAGTTCAGGCATCGGGACCGATAGAAATTGGACTTGAATGAGGTTGGACTGGCTGCCACAGCCGAATTCATTGACTACGTCTACCACAAAGAAACCTGGACTGGTGACTATGATCGCTTGCGTTTCTTGTCCTGAATTCCATTCGTAGCCCTCGAATTCCTGCGTAGACAAGGTGACTGAATCGCCAGGACACATAGTCGTGTTTCCATCAACGATAAGACTCGGGTCTGGATCTGGATATACAACAACATTTACAGTGTCCGAAGTCGCGCTGCAACCTGTTTCCAACTCAGTGACGGCCAGGTAAACCTCAGTAGTTTGGTTGACGAAAATGGTATTTAACTCCTCCCCTGTGCTCCACAGGTATTGATCGTAGGTTCCTACAACGGTAACTTGTGTCGAACTTCCGTCACACAACTCAACCAAGCCTTGAGCATTGATCGAAACTGACTCGATACCTTGAACCAAGAACTGACCACTTGTTATTCCTGTGCATCCTTCGTCATTCACTACCGACAATTCAACGGATAGTCCGCCGAGTGCGCTGGTGACGATGATTACAGAATCTGCATCAAAGAACTGTGAGTCCTCAACTGTCCAAGTCCAAGTATCGGCATCTGTGCTTTCGTTGAAGAGTACGATGGTGTCTCCAGAGCAAATTGTCTCCGTAGGAGCACCTGACCAGCTGGCTTCGGTGAGACAGTCACCCATTTGCGCTCCTGCGCTTAAGCAAAAGAACATTCCGAGGAACAATGTGATATATTTCGACAGGGAAAGTTTAAGCACAGAACCTCGCATGAGCAGCATTTTTAGGAAATTAAGAGAAACTTGGGCTCACCACTAAATCTTTAGATCCGGGGGTCCATTTGTAGAAACCTTCTCCGCTTTTGATACCCATCTTTCCGGCCATTACCATGTTCACCAAGAGAGGACACGGTGCGTACTTTGAATTGCCAAAACCGTCTTGCATCACTCTTAGAATACTAAGACAAACGTCAAGACCAATGAAATCGGCAAGTTGCAGAGGGCCCATAGGATGAGCCATTCCCAATTTCATCACAGTATCAATTTCAGCAACACCAGCAACACCTTCGTGCAGCGTAATGATAGCCTCGTTGATCATCGGCATAAGAATACGGTTAGCAACGAATCCAGGATAATCATTGACCTCAACAGGCACCTTTCCGAGCTTCTTGCTCATCGCCATAACTCGCTCAGTAACCTCATCAGAAGTTGCATACCCACGAATCACCTCAACCAATTTCATAATCGGCACTGGATTCATGAAGTGCATACCGATCACCTTATCAGGACGGCCAGTAACTGCGGCTACTTTCGTAATTGAAATCGACGAAGTGTTGGTAGCAAGAATGGCATCGGCTGGAGCAGCTTTGTCCATATCTCCGAAAATTCGAAGTTTGAGATCTACATTTTCAGTAGCGGCCTCAACAACCAAGTCGGCCTGAGCAGCTCCTTCTTCAAGAGAAGTAAAGGTTTTGATATTGGCTAGAGCAGAGTTGCGAGTCGTTTCGTCAATCTTCTCCTTGCTCAACATACGATCCAAATTCTTGGTAATCGTAGCTACCGCGCGGTCGAGTTGTTCTTGACTAATGTCGACTAGGGACACATTGAAACCACTTTGAGCAAATACGTGCGCAATGCCATTTCCCATTGTTCCCGCACCAATAACAGTAATATTCTTCATCTTGATCAATTATTTTGGATCGCGAAAATAGTAAGAATGCTTAGTAGAATTGCATCCTTTGATAAATCTCAATCGGGCTATTTCTTTACAATCTTGGTTTCCCCTAATCCATCTACTCGTAGAATATAGATTCCGCGCTCTAGGAAGTTGGTTTCAATCTCAATCAAATTGCTTTTGGATACCACTTGATACACCAAGCGCCCTGAGAGATCATGCAAACTCAATTCTGCACTTTCCTTCCAATTTCCACGCACAGTGAGCTTACCTCCCACTGGATTCGGAGCTACGGTCACTGTAACTGGCTTTTGTTCTTCAACTGCTACACCC
>JBLHIB010000174.1:0-4226 GCA_047615865.1 Gammaproteobacteria bacterium | reverse complement strand
TCCCGTTCGAACTTTTCCTTCTTCATATTCTTCTAAATAAGCGCTCTGCGCGTAATCGTGACAATATAACAAAAATAGAAGGGAAAATAGCTCTAAAATATAGATTGACATTCTTTGTGAGTAGGATCATACTTTGACAACGATTTTGAAGGAAGCTATTTAATGATTTGTGTGTCGATTATTTTCTGTTATCTTTGCGCCCGCTTTGCAGATGCTGATAACGGTTTTCATAGGAATATCGTAGTGTTTTCAAGGGTTATGGCGAGGTAGCTCAGTTGGTTAGAGCGCATGATTCATAATCATGAGGTCGGGGGTTCAAATCTCCCTCTCGCTACAAGAAAGAGGTCCATATATGTGACCTCTTTTTTTATGCAATTTTTTTTGAGAGATTTCTATTTGGAATTCAGCAGACGCTTTTGCGCTTGTCGCTTGAAAGAATTCGTTTCATGAGACATCATATTACTAAGCACCAAGTGGTATTCCCGCTGCATTTCCGGCCACATTTTACAGATCCTATCAAGAATGATCATGCTGTTGTATTTCACTGCAACTGCAGTAGGCGGACTTTGAAGAAAGCCCAGACAATCTGTTGCGAGCTGACCAGCATATTCTTGGTCGAAACCAGTGTTCAGAATAACTTTGAGAAGATCTCGCTTAATTCCATCGGGTGATAACTTGCTTAAGGGAGGAATAAATTGAGAATAGGTTTCCTTGACCAAAGATGTATCCATATTTGATAGCTGCCGAAATACCCAAGCGCCTTTGGCATTTGAGGGAGGCTTCCCATTTACTATAATGTTGAGCAAAGAGTTCAGGTTCGGCTCGGGATTGTCTAAAACACGTTGGGCAAGATCAGTTGCTTCGATCTTGCCCACTCGTATGATTAAATGCTTTTCCCAATCAATGGATTTATTCATCGTCAGGATCACTAATTCTCATTGGAGGCAATGCAGTTTTAGTGCCATCTCCTTCGTCGTTTGCTTCATTCTCTTCCAATCGTGTGAGCAACATATCTATCTGATCGGCGCCTAATTGCTTCGCAATTACACGCTTGTCTTCGTCTAAAAGATAGATTTTAGGTGTGCTGAAAATGTCAAACGTTGTGCGGAAATTGAGGCTTTCAATATTTGTGATTCCATTCATTAAAACGTACCGCACTGTATCAGGGTTATCGTTTCCTACCAAAGGATCGTCACTCACATGAATCCATGCTTCAAGCTCCTTCTCTTGAATAAATTCCTTCCAGGGTCCACGCTCGTAATCATTGCCAATAGCGTAGACTGTAAGTCCTCGATCTTTCCAATCCTCATAGATTTGCATTAATTTTGGCATCTCCTTTTTACAGTGTCCACAGGTAGATTCCCATATGATTATCGCCGTATATTTAGAATCAATGTCGTGTAGAGAAACCCAATTCGTATCACTGAGATCTGGCAAAGTGATGTCAGGAACGATTTCTCCGCACAAGGTTGGCTTCTTTTTGTCAGAAGCTTCTATAAGTTCCGCCATTTTCTCATCACTGAGCCAATCGACTTTCCCCGTCTTATAATACCTGTCAACCAGTTGAACCAATACCTTGTCCATGCACATGATATTGCTACTTTGTGCATTGTAAGTGGCGAAATGTAGAATGTACTTGAAAAGATCATCTTGTCCTTCAAGCCGATCGACAAGTTCACTTACCATAGCACTCACTGAATCGGGCATCTGAGGGATCACCTTGTTTACATATTTATCGACAATCTTATGGAAGGTTTGGTCACGAACCATGCGGTTGTCAGTTAGGTCACAGTTATCCCAATAATGCGTTCTGTACCACATGTACTTCCAAACTTTTTCATCGGCGCCTTCAGGGGCTGTTTCCGGAATTTCAACATCCATTGACATGCGCACATACTTTCCTACTAGACGATCTTTGTGTTCCTCAATGAGGTCTTTTTGATATTGGACAACTTCATCGTTCAAAGCTAAGACAGACTCACGCGCAGCTTCTTTTTGGTCATCTGGACCAAGAGAATCGCTCAGGATCATCTCATAAGGCATGCGCTCGCCGCGCTTTTTATTGATGAACTGAATGTAGGCAAAGAATATCTGGTTGTCGACCGACTTTTTAATATCGAGATGTTCAACGAGGTTCAAAGTGTCGGTAACGAAGTCAATTTCCTCTCCGGCAACTAGGAAGTCGAAGTAATGCGGACCAGGAATAACTACAGCGTACTTGCCCTGCTCATCATACGGCTTACCTTTAAAACTAAATCGGCCTTGTTTGTCGCAATAGGTCGTATCGTTGTAATACAAACGGTTTCCGTAGTAGTTTGCCAGAAATATAGTGGTGTCACTTAAGCCTTTGATTTGTCCCTTGATTTGATAATCAACCTCAGTGGATTTGTCTTGTTGACATAGTACTTCAGCAGGAGCCAAAGTCAATAATGAAAAAGCTATTGAAGCAAGAATTGTTCTAATCATACACACGTTTGTTCAGTGATGGCAAATTTCGTTCTAGAGTTGTCCGAATTCACAAAATTAACATTTATTTAAATCCTGAACTGCGCTTATTGTCCTCAATCCTCTTTGAGCTTGGCTTTTTCTGTTTTTGTGCGCTGTTCTGCTTCTTCTGTTAACATGTCATTTTGCGCTTTAAGGTCTTTGGTTTTCTCTTGCACGATCTGATCGAGCATTTCGTTTTGTCGGAGCATTTCGTCTTTCTTTTTCCCAATATATGCCGCTATTAGCCCCGAGAATATCGGAGCGGAATCAATTATCCATAGCAAAGGCAGCTCAGATTGTGCATGGACAATAGACTTCCATGAGAACTCGAGATTATTCATCCAAATATCGAATGGGGCGGCGACAAGCGGAATGCACAAACCGAATAGAAACCCGATGAATGCATAGGATAAAGTGTGGTTATTTTTCATTGTTCTCAAGCTTGGCTACCTTTGTACTATCGAATTGGATTTACCAAAGACTTAATATTTGACCAAAGTATTTCAAGCAAGCATTGATGGGTGTAAGACAAAGTCTGTAAACATGGACATCCGATTCGTTCAAACGGGCATTCCTAAGTCTGTTGTGATCTTTTGTCATGGATATAAGGGTTTCAAAGATTGGGGTGCCTGGAATTTGGTAGCCAATGAATTTATGGAACAAGGTTTCATCTTTGTCAAATTCAACTTCAGTCATTGTGGTGTGCCGAACAATCCGATCAACGATCTTTTTGATGATGAGGCTTTCTCAGAAAACAATTACTCAACCGAGCTTGGCGATTTGGAAAAAGTGATTGATTGGGTAGTAACGTCCAATGACATTCCCTTTAAAGAAAAAGACCTTCAACGGATACATTTGATAGGGCACAGTCGTGGCGGGGGGATTGCTCTTTTGCAAGGCAGTATGGATGCGCGAGTGCATTCCATTGCTCTTTGGGCTTCTGTTTCAGACTTTGATGTTCGCTTCCCTTTTGGCGATGCATTGCAGGATTGGAAGGCGAAAGGAGAGTTTAGTATAGTGAATGGTCGGACTGGCCAGGAGTTGCATCATAAATATCAGTTTTATACTGACTTCCAAAATAATTTTGAAAAGCTCGATATACGCAGTCGTGCAAAACATTTGCAAAAACCCACGCTTATTATTCATGCTGCCGAAGATGAAGCTGTTCACTTCACAGAGGCAATGAGGCTGGCCAAATGGATATCCAATTCAGTGTTGAAGATACTTCCGCAGGGTGGACATACTTTCGGTTCTAAACATCCCTGCACGGATTCTGACTTGCCCCGTGTTCTTGAAGAAGTTGTAGATGTAACTTTTGATTTTTTTCGATACAAAAAAAACTATCCATAGTATCGACAGCCTTTATTAAGCGCTGGGAAAATACTCTGCTATTTGGTTTTAATTGGATTGCGAGTTAGTTGGAATCTCACCGCGTGACTCGTAGAATGCATTCTTGTTGTTGAGATTCTGAATCTCGATTTTTGTGCTTCTCAGGTCAGAGGTGCTCTTATTGATTTGATCCTGTGTTTTGAGTAGTCTATTGTTCTGGCGTTGGTTTTTCTTTTTAAGAGATTTGAGATTCTTTTCAAGGTGTAAAAGGCTCTTGTCTTTATCCACCAATCCATTCGAAGTGATCGTTTCTTGAGTATATCGGATATCATCATTTAGTCCTACTAAATCGTTGTCATTTTCTACAATCTGACCTTGCATCATTTCTATTTCTGCCAACATTTTTTCAA
>JBLHIB010000173.1:0-4704 GCA_047615865.1 Gammaproteobacteria bacterium | reverse complement strand
AAAAGGGGATCACTTGGTGGGCAAGTATTATGTCAAGTTTGATAAAGAGTACAAAGCCGAGATCAAGCAATTATCTAATGCTATTGCTCAATCAATTCCTTCACTCGAAGGCGTTGGTGATCTTGCGGGACTCAATACAAAGCTACTCGCGCAGGGCAAGAATGGTGAGCTTTCAGATCTTGAAAAGGAGCAATTGAAAGCTATCAAAACAGTTTTAGAACAGGCAGCTAAACAAACCCCAATTCTCAAAGCGGCCCAAGAAATGTTGCTAAAATGGGAAGCAAAGGACCCTGAAGTATATGCTTTGTGGGAAAAGATGAACTCATGGGTGTATGCTGGTTTTAAAGATACCTATGCCGAAATGGGAGTGTCTTTTGACAAGTTATATTATGAAAGCAATACCTATCTAAAGGGCAAGGACGAAGTTGAAAAAGGATTGGAGGATAATGTATTCTTCAAAAAGGAAGATGGATCTGTTTGGTGCGACCTTACGGCTGATGGAATGGATGAGAAATTGGTCTTGCGAGGAGATGGCACAGCTGTCTATATGACACAAGACATCGGAACAGCTATTTTGCGTTTTCAGGATTTTCCGGACTTGACCTACCAAATATATACGGTTGGTAACGAGCAGGAATACCATTTCAAGGTATTGTTCCACATTTTGGGGAAGTTGGGCTTCGAACAGGCCAAAGACAATTTCCACTTAAGTTATGGCATGGTTGAGCTTCCTTCTGGTAAGATGAAGTCTCGCGAAGGCACAGTCGTTGACGCCGACGATTTGATGGAGCAAATGACCAAGACTGCAGGCGACATTACGACCGAGCTTGGGAAATTGGAAGGTTTGGCAGAAGAGGAACGTCAGAAATTATTCAAGATGATTGGCCACGGCGCCCTGAAGTACTTTTTACTTCGCGTAGATCCTAAGCGAAACATGCTATTTGACCCTTCTGAATCAGTTGATTTCAACGGAAATACTGGTCCATACTTGCAATTCAATTATGTCCGCACACGAGCATTGCTTCGAGGATATACGGGAGACTTACCAACTGAACTTATTACTGATTTCACCCTCTCTCCCACTGAAAAGTCGCTGATCATGAAGCTCCACGATTTTCCTGAGATTGTAATTGATGCTGGCGCAGCATTCGACCCATCGGTTATCAGTTCTTATTGCTTTGAATTGGTGAAAGAGTACTCTTCATTTTATCAAAGCAATCCCATTCTAAAGGAAGAAGACGTCAATCGTCGAGATTTCCGAGTTGCTCTTTCCGCCAAGATGGGAAATACGCTCAAGATTGGTATGGAAATGTTGGGCATTGAAATGCCGGAGAGAATGTAAATTAAGCAACAATGAAACACTGCGTGCTTTGGCGATCAGTTTTAAGTGCAAGTGTATGTTTTCCTGATCCAGCGTCGAGCTTTAGGTCATAGACTTGTTCGCCAACTTGCACAATTTCATCTATCAACGTGCTCAATATTTGCCCGTCAGGGCCAATCACTTTAATTGTGACCTTCTCTTTTTGAGGAAAAGTGATGCCTATTTGAAAAACTCCTGCACCACTTTTTTTTGGATCATCAAACTCAATATAAGATTGTGTAAGATTTCCTTTTTGAAGTCTAGTAAGGAGCTTCTTGTAAAGAATATATGCTAGCAGTGCTAGAAGTGTTACTAACAGCGTAAGCCTCAGAGTTTCCATCGGATTGTCCATTAAAGAGATATTATACCTTTTATACTTGAAGCTCGTGTGTATCGATCGAAAATTGAATCGGCATTGAGCATCATTTCACGAATGGTGAACGAAATATAGTTGCCATTCTTGGACAGTTTCTCTCTCATATCGACAGATTCGTCGAATATACCGCGCAGACTGTCAATATTCTCAGGTTCATTCGGGATAATAAACTTGAACATATAAATTGACGGCCAATCGTGCACTTCATCTAATTGCGCGCGCAAGCTTTTCAGTTTCTCTGCATCCATGTTGCAAATTTAGCAACACTGACTACGAAGAGCTAGGGTCTGTATAGTTTTCTTTCAAAAATTCAGAAAAATGTTCGAAGCTAATTAAGTTTTTCTTCAGGAACTCCCAGTTGATCTGGTAATGGCTTCTTTTTCCAAATAATCTGCCATTGATAATTCCGGCTTTTTTTAGCTCACGCAAATGTTGGAACACCGTAGCTGGGGCAAGAGAAGACACTTCAATGGTCTCTCCTTTCACCTCTCCTCCTTTCATTGCGATTGTTCGGAGAATTGCGATTCGTGCAGGATGCCCTAATGCTTTGGCAAATGCCGATAGCATAATACTTTTATCTTCGAACTCTTTTGTTTTCGCCATCTTTTTACATTCCTATGGTGAAATTAGGTCGACTAAATCAGGAAAAAAAATTGTGCATTCAAGGTTTACAATAGCTTAACCATGAGCTAATACTGGCACGTCAATATGAAGATTAAGTTAGATTTGAACCATCGTCAAATACCCATTTTCACATTTATTTGGAATGACTTGCCGACAGATGTATAGAAATAGAGTAAAATTTGTTTCTTTGTGGCCAATATAAAACCTTGATCATGAGAAAGTTATTATTCGTATTTGCCTCTGCAGCAATGCTTTGTGCATGTGGAGACACAGCCGAAAGTGCAGTAGACAGCGTTTCAGACGGTGTTGAAAATGCAGCTGAAGGTGCAGAAAATGCAGTTGAAGGTGCAGTAGATGCAGCTGGAGACGTAGTAGAAGATGCAGTTGACGCAGTTGTAGAAGGCGCTGATTCTTTGGCGACTGGAGCTGGCGAAATGGCTGATGATGCCATGGAAGCTGGTTCTGAAGCTATGGATGATGTTTCTGAAGGAGCTGAAGAAGTTCTTGAAGCTGGAAAAGAAGCTGTTAATTCAGTAACTGGACACTAGTTCATAAGACAATCGTATTTAAAGGCCGACCTCCGCATAGGAAGTTGGCCTTTTTTATGCCGAAGGGTCTAATTTTGACCAATGCCCGCGAGGAATTTGATTGGATGAGCACAAATCGGATATTTCCATGCATTCCTCTAAAAGTCCGAGGTCTTTTAAGGTAGACGATACACTCGACAAAATTGATTCGGCCATTGTGCTAGACAAGCTCCATTCTACTGATGAGAACCATTCCTTGGCATCTTGTTCCGATAGCTTGTATCTATCTAAAAGCAACTTGACCGTAGATTCATCTTCTTTGAGTTCTTTGGCCTGAAGCTGAACAATCGCTAAAATTCGGTTAACCACTTCCCTATTTGACTCCAGCAGTTTATTACTAGCGACCACGGTGAAAGCTGGCCAAGGTGTCGGACATTCATCGATGCATCTTAACTCTCCAGAGTCAACCAGATGTTTGGTCATGAATTTTTCCCACATGAAGATTAAACTTTCATCTTCAGACATAGCTTGTCTTGAGCCTTCCATGTGATTGACAATTTGGAAGTCGTCCTTTTCCAGTACTCTGTTGTTTTGGTTGGCATAAACAAATGCCATAAGGTGAGAACCTGAAGTAAGTCGGCTAATTGCAAACTTCGAAGAAGAGAAATCTTTAAGTTGGCCCATGGCCTTGCCTGAAACATGCACGCCCCAAACCAAAGGAGACTCAACAAAGAATGAACAAATTTTACTTTTATTCCCTTTATTGATATCAAGAACAGCGCCTTCCGTGAGCAGGACAGCCATGTCCGACTTCCCCATACGTAGATTTTGACACATCGCTCCAGTACCACTTTTATTCTCTGACCATACTACTTCGATTCCCGCAGCGGCGAACAGTCCGCGTTCAATGGCTATTTTCCATGGGAGGTTGTAGTGCTCAGGCACTCCTTCGATTCTCACTTTCACTTGCTTCATGCTGCACTTGCTTTATCCATGAGTTACTTCGGCATTGAGCATGCAAATATCATGAAACGACTTTGGAAGTGGAGCATAAACTGAGTTATGATTAGATTTTTTTACGAAATACCCCCGCGCTTCTCACTGCATATTAGAAGAGAACTGAACCAATCCTACTTCATTGTATTTTTGTTCTCTAACTTAAAGAGGACACAGTTTTGCAATTCTGGATTGTCTTTAAGCAATGGATGGCTGAATTCTTTGACTTTTGACATTCCAATTTTTTCCATCACGCGAACAGAAGCAAGGTTGATACTTGGGGCAACTGAAACAAGTTCGAGAATTCCCAAGGTATCGAAGGCGTATGAAACACATGCTAGAGCCCCTTCAGAAGCATATCCATGCCCCCAAAAAGAACGTCCCAAACGCCAACCGATATCAACACATGGAGTAAAGTCGGCTTCATAGTCTTGTCTGGCAATGCCGATAAAGCCTATTAAGTCTCTTGTGTCAAGTAATTCGACAGCATAATAGCAGAATCCATTCTTGGCATACTCCAATTGCATACGTTGGATAAAATTCCATGTGTCATCAGAAGTTGTTATACCTGGAAAGAATTCCATCACTTCAGCATCTGAGTTGATGGACCACAAGTCCGCTAAATCGGAGTCCTGCCAGGTTCTAAATCCAAGGCGTTCGGATTGGAAAATGTACTTGTTATTCATTCTTTGCAAACAACGTCGTTTAACTGATATGAAAGGTCACAACATAATAATGGATGGCAACAAAAATTCTGTTGCCTATTATTATCTGCACTATTCATACAGCCGCATAAATATTGCAGATAACCCGAGAACAAT
>JBLHIB010000172.1:0-4853 GCA_047615865.1 Gammaproteobacteria bacterium | reverse complement strand
CTGGTAATTCCGCTGCGGCTTGAGCGGATCAAGTTTCATTTTCGCGATCTCACGTTCGATTTGCCCAAGTTTATCGGCATCCAAGTTTTTAGTCAAAAGATCCGATAACACCTTACTAAACTTGGTATAGAATTTCTTCTGATGTTTCCACTTCGCCGATTCAGCTCGGACTTCGAAATATTTTGATGCTTCGGTAATGTTCATGACATTCTTATTGCTAACTTATTGAGCTTTATTAATGGGACTCTATTAATACGACGATTGAAGACATCAATTGTAATAAAACTCGGCGCTTCATTTTTAAACTCAGAGAGCAGCAGCAAAAGAAGCAAGTTTAGTTTCGAAATCGGCTTTAAAGTTATCCTCTTGAATTCCTGACTCACCAAAATTGTCATAAAATGAAGGTAAGGAAAAACTCCCTGTCACATTCGGATTTGATCTACTGTAAGCTCCTGTTGCTTGCTCAAGGACAGTCTGCCCTCCTCTACCACCAGGTGATGTAGCCATAAGAAGCATAGGTTTTTGCAACCAAACATCTTTTTCCACGCGTGATATCCAATCGTAGACATTTTTATAAGCTGCAGAAAAAGAACCATTGTGCTCAGCAAACGAGACGATGATGCCATCTGCATGGCGAATTTGCTCCTTGAAGTCAAGCGCTAATTGCGGATGTCCAGTTTCTTTTTCGCGATCAACGTTAAAAATAGGCATCTCGAAATCGTTTAAATCGAGAATTGTCACATCGGCATTATCCACCTGATTTGCCGCGAAGGTAGCGAGTTGTTTATTTATCGACTGCCTGCTGGTGCTAGCTCCAAAGGCTATAATTTTCTTGTTCATGAACTGTATGTATAAGCGGGGTGCAAATATAAACAGAGGGAATCAAAGAATGGTTCAAAAGTGGATTGATTATTATTATCCTACCTATTCCAATGGAAATGACCGAATTCCTAAATTACCCCTTCTACCAAATCAATATTATATAGATTTAAACTATCAATAGTATGAAGATTAGACTATCAATACTAATGGCTTTTATGGTATTCATAAACAGCGACCTTAAGGCTCAATCCTAGGACGTGACAAGTGGCGCCGTATGCGGAGCCTATACCACAAAACAGTACACATTTGAAAACAATCCTGAATGACCTGTTACGGAAAGCATATCTGTTTCTTGGCTGTGTATCTGTACGAAGATGACAACGGCTGCGAAAATAAGACTTCGCCTGAGGTGGTATTTGGAATTTGTAATTCCGTTGAAGAATGGGACAATTGGGTAGAGCTTTATCCAGTTCCTACTGCTGGCAAACTGACATTGAAGTGGAAAGGTGAATTGGCTTTGCAGTCTTAAAATCTTACATTGGTTAATGCCCAAGGCCGCATGGTTGAGGTTAATCCAGAGATTCAACACGACCAAGTTCTTATGGATTTAAGTGGTTTGGCTGCTGGCACTTATACGCTGGTTGTTCGACAAGCTGAAAAGGTTTGGACCAAGGGTGTGGTTATTGAACGATAGAAATTAATTGAAAATAATGAGGATGGCTTGGACGAAAGTTCGGGCCATTTTTCTTTCCAAGCTAGTTTAAAACATGCCCCCTATCTAAGGTAAATTAGAGTTTATAAATAGAGAATAGAGAGGGTGGCAAGAAAGACAATGACGATTCGACTATCTTCGAAGAACAATACATCCCCATCATGGCATTTAATCAACACTCAGGACAAATATCATTTGAAGATACGTTGACTCACGAGCAACAGGGTTCATTTTTAAGCGGATACAGCACTATTCTCTTGCCTCCAGGGACCGAATTATGGCGTTTTGTTTCACGTCAAGGTGACAATAGTTTTGGCGCATTCTGGATTACCCCTGAAACCATGTCGGCATTGATGCAGAGATTGCATTACAACAACAACTTTTCGCAACACAATAAAAAGGAAAACATAAAGAATAGCCTGGCAATCTTGAGCGGATGGTCGAATGTGAGTTGGAGAGTTAAAGTAATACTCACCAAAGAAGTGACAGCCTATATAGGGACAACCGGACCTCAGGCCAATTTTGCCAAAATCGAAAACACTTCAGCATTCGGGGGCGGTGAAATGCACGTCAAAGATGAATCTCGGCATGGTAGCAGTGAGCAAATCGTTATTCCCCGATTCCGAGGTTTACCGAACAGCAATCAATACGGCGATGTGAAAGTCTTCGTCCACATATAAGGGATAACCACAATTGATCCAAAAGAGCTGGGAAGGAGTAAATAGATAATCGGGTATAAAGTGGATAAGGCGAGAAAATGACCGAGCCCACTAAAATCTATTTCTATTCACCATTTATAAACTCTAATCCAAGGACTTTGCGAAACAAACACTATTCTCCACCTCTGCATAGGGCCCATAATTATCCATCATGAGGTAACCATTCTTGCGGTATAGCGCCACGGCTTCAGGTTGTCTTCTGCCCGTCTCGAGAATGCATTTGGCGAAACCTAAATCCCTCGCCCAGGTTTCCAATTCTTGAAGAACGGCGGTAGCCATTCCGGTTCCACGAAAATACTGCACAACATACATCCGTTTGATTTCAATCGCATCTTCCCCAAAGGGCTTCATCGCACCGCAAGCTATCGGCTTATCATTGTCATATACCACAAGTACGTGCTTGAGCGCCTCAATCGAATTGAAACTAGCATAAAACGCATGATCTTCCCCATCACGAGCGGCTAGGTCAGCATCCAGAAGTTTGACGAGCGCAATAAAATCTTTATGGCTAGAATCGGTACGTAACATGAGCGCAATATAAGCGACAAGCGCAAATGATGAAATACTCAGAATAGAAATTTTTCTAGTTGTGGCTCGGCGCAGAGTGTCGTTTGATGAGTAAAAAGGCTTAGTCTGTATATTATGATCCGCGAGCATTCACTATTCCCTTATCTCACCAGCTTTGGTCAATGAATATTTAGCGGTTATTGGCCCTATAAGTTCATGAATCACCATTGTTCCCGCTACTATGGTCAGCAAAAGCTCCAATATGTCCTTGAATTCTTCTTGCTGATAAACGTTCAACATACACAGTAAATCCTCGATAGAACAACAAGGACAATAGCCGACAGAAGGATACAATAAAGAAACCCTTACATTCACTAGTATGAACATATATCTGAACCTTCCAATCCTCGCTGCCTTGCTTCTCCTATCCTCATGCAATGTTGCTAAGATGCGAGTACGTCATACTACTAAGGCGATGGAGAAGAGCTCAGCTCAGGCATACACATTCGTTGACGCAGACGGGTCACATCACGTATGGGCTTCGAACAACGGTAAGCCGAAATTGATGTTGATCCATGGAATCACGGGCAGCAGCGTGGCTCAATGGAGCGGAAACGCACAGCGGCTCGGCGAACACTATGATCTTATAATCCCGGATCTGATCGGGCATGGGAAAAGCATTCAAACCTGGAGTGGCTCGAGCATAGATGCACAAGTAGAACACTTGAATCTTCTACTTGACAGCCTTCATATCACGGAGTCTATACATTTAGTTGGCAATTCGTACGGAGGAGCCATTGCCGCTAATTTCGCGGAACAGCATCCTAATCGGGTAAAAACTTTGGTGATCAATGCCGGGCCCGCCAGTGATTTCACGCATGCCATGGCAGACAGCATAGCGAAAGCGAACGGTGGAACAAACATTCAAGAAATTATTTCGCCTACTGACAAGAAAGGACAACGCAATGCATTGAAAACTGTCCTTTACAAAATGCCGATACTACCAGGCTTCGTACTTCGTCAATTCAATGACGTGTACATTAAGCCTTATCACAATGCGCACATGGATTTGATGAATGACTTGCTCGCCCACGAGGAGGAATACTCCACAAAGGTTTACGACTGGCCGATGCCTGTATATCTTCTCTGGGGTCAGAACGACCAATTGATTCCGCTAGAGATCGGAATCGGGATACAGACGCGCAATGATCTTGCAGATGATCATCTTATCATCATCCCGAAATGTGGCCATATTGCGAACGTGGAAAGGGCAGAGCAATTCGAGCGAGAGATAAAGCGAATACTTGTAGATTGAAACTTACTGAGTGAAATCAGTTCAAATTGACCCGCGCTTAATCCGATAAATTCTGCAATGTAAATTCCGATGTATTGGACTACTTTCCGTCTTCCTCCTCGTCATCATCGGCCTGAGAAGTGCCAGATGGGACAAACAAGAGATCAATATGGGTATCTACATCGTATAGCCACTGGTGGGCGCTACTTTCCTTCTTACAAAAAGGCTCAATCAAGGTCACCATTTGCCGATAGGCTTCTAGTGTAAGATCACAAAAGAAAGTTACTTTTTCGAGGTCCTCAATGCCAATATCTTCATCTGATATGCGCAGCACTAAGTTGCACGTGACAGGCTGTACAAAAGGCAGTGTCATCAAGTCCAAAGGCTTTTGATCCGTGAGGATCGTCTGCTCTATAGCCTCTCTCAGCTGATTGGATTGAAACTTGTCGAAATTGAACAAGCGCACAACGCTCTCCCCGAAATTATTGATATTGTGAATGAAGTCTATCTGCATGGCTCTTTGTAGTGTGCGAAATTACAGCTTCAAGTTGTCAATCTTCGCAGATATACCTACCAATTTCATTTGGTCCTCTATGGCCTTAAATCCTCCTCTAACTGCGCTTTGTGAGATGAGACCTTGCTTGAGATAATGCAGGTGATCGCATGTCTCATCCAGGGTCGAGAATATATGCGACGAAAGCACTACAATTTTCCCCAGTTGGCGCAGCTTATCAAGTACTTCCTTGATCACAATATTGCTATGAATATCCACTCCATTGAACGGTTCGTCTAGAACAAA
>JBLHIB010000171.1:0-4944 GCA_047615865.1 Gammaproteobacteria bacterium | reverse complement strand
AGATCCCAATTGGGCTGGTGGTGGAAATTACTTTTCGCGTGCCTTGTATTATATCGCAGTACCTGTGAAATTTGGTGGTAGTAAGGAGCGCGCCAACGATGAATTTTCAAAAGCTATTGAAGTTGGTCCTGGCTATTTATTTAATCGTTGGGGAAGAGCAAAGTACCTTTATGATCTAACTGGAGACCTTGATGGTTTTAAGTCTGATTTGGAGTGGGTTCTTGCCCAAAACCCAAGTAATGGAGGAAAGACTTATCCATGGAATATGTACATTCAAGAAGATGCACGAAAGATGTTAGACGGCATGAAGCAATAAGAGGGGAAATCGTTCGAACACTTTTTCATTTATTCAGCTGTTAGATAATTCGGGATTGGCAGCATCTATTTGGTGAAAATTAAAATACGTCGAGAAGCATAGAATAGGATATATCAGGTTCGTTGTTGCATGGAATGGTATTGCATTTCCTGCTAATGGGCACAATAAAAGAGAACCAAAATGAAAAAGAACCAACTTATCCTTCTACCTATATTGCTCCTTATCATTCAGCAAGTAAGTTATGGACAAGAGTTCTCAGAACAGGTAACTGACTATATAGCGGTTCAAGATTCCATCGTAGCATTGAAAAACGTTACGAAAATCGACGGTACTGGTGGAGAGACTAAATACAATCAAGGTATCGCTTTAAATGTTGTTCGGAGATGCAGTGATGGATGTCCAATAGCTTTCTCTTGGCCTTACTGATCGAGATATTTGCCCAGGGTAGTTGTTTTGTTTTTTCTTTTGCTGTGCCTTCGACTACTGTGTGACTTTGGTAATCCAGAAATGCATAGTTGTACGTGTCCGCACCATTAGAATCAAGCTTTTCAACGATTGACGAGATCCGCACTCTTTACATTTGTGCTGATTCAATGTGCTTAACCAATAATGTTCTTCTCCTTGGCGCTTGCCGCTTGCAATGCCTGCTGATTCACGCAATAATTTGAAGGCTGCTTTGCATTTGGCCTCCGTGCCATAAGTTTAGTTGAAATCTAGAAGCTTCATATATGTTTGTTTTGATCACAAAATTCAACCTCTACCCCGCAACCTATCTACGCTCTACGAAAATTTAGTGATACCTTGCGGAGAGTCATTAAAAATTAAGACCGAATCGAATACCGACTACCATCCGATCACTATTTCCTTAAGTCATCCAGCATTGGTGATACATGGACAATAATCAGATAGATTTGTAAATAGTCCCTAAAATCAGCTATGTCGAAGCTAACCGAATACCGAGAAAAACTAAACCTCACTCAAGATGAGTTGGCGGAAAAATCTGGATTATCAGTTAGAACCATTCAGCGAATTGAAGCTGGAGCAATACTCAAAGGACATAGCCTGAATGCACTTTCCCAAGCTCTGAATGTAAGTAGCGAACAGTTATCAGAGGATGAAGCTGAGTCTGTTTTCAACGACAAGCTTATAAAATTGATCAATCTCTCGTCCTTACCTTTTGTTTTTATTCCATTGGCCAATATAGCCGTGCCTCTTGCCATAATGTATGGTAAAAAAGAAGTCACTTCGATCACCAAACAAATCGTGTCTCTTCAGATTTTCTGGACTATTATCTCCTCTGTCATTTTTCTGTTGAGCCCATTTATTCCGAAGCTCTTTTCTTCCGACTTGCGTCTGACTTTACCTGTATTAATTGTTTCAATTTTGGTGAACATCTTCATTATTTTGCGCAACGCAGTTGAAATCGACAAAAAGAACGAGCTCTATATCAAACTGAATTTCAGCCTCATATAAGCGTGTCGGGCTATTGTCGCCTTATTGTCGGCAGACTT
The DNA here is from genome assembly GCA_047615865.1 of Gammaproteobacteria bacterium. Lineage (GTDB taxonomy): Bacteria > Bacteroidota > Bacteroidia > Flavobacteriales_D > Sanyastnellaceae > JADFAK01. The sequence goes on along the minus strand of JBLHIB010000171.1, from coordinate 3,117 downwards.
TTGTGATTAGTTCCCCATTCATTTCAGAGTATTGCATCATTGTTCAACAGGAAATCCCAATCAACAACAATGAAACAATTCAGCTTGCTTTTCACAATTGCTTTTGTCCTGCTTTCTATTGCGGGCAACACTCAAGTCTCTGAAAATTCAGACCTCTTCATTCAACTCAAAAAAACCGATAGCCTATTCTTCGAAGAAGGCTTCAATAAGTGTAACTTCGAGATACTAGAGACTTACATTCCTGAAGATTTTGAGTTCTATCACGACCAAAACGGAAGCCAAAACAGAGAACAATTCTTTACCGCGTTTAGAGAAAGCATATGCTCAAACACAGAAAGGAAACCAATTAGAAAAGTGGTCGAAGGAAGTTTGGAAGTGTTTCGATTGAAGAACAATGGCCAGACATATGGCGCCATTCAAAACGGAATTCATCTTTTCTATATTCAAGAGCCAAACAAAGAAATTTACCTAACCAATATTGCCAAATTCACCTCCGTTTGGAACTTGGAAAATGATGAGTGGAAACTGTCGCGTGTCTTGAGCTACGATCATAAAGAACCCAATAAGAATTATGGCCAAAGGTTTGATGCAAACTCTCCAATGCCCTTATTTGCAAGTGACCCAAAAATCGAAAATCTACTTGAGCAACATAACATCCCTTCGATAGCTATTGGATACATTGAAGATGGCAAACTAGCCCAATTGCGGTCGTTTGGGAATCAAAAAGACGATTCTCCAGCCTCCATCAACAGTATTTACAAGGTTGCTTCACTGACGAAACCAATTGCAGCTCTGGTGGCTCTAAAACTAATTGAGAATGGCGATTTAGCTTTGGATGAACCAATTGCTAAATATTATGTGGATCCAGATCTTAAAGATCACCCTCATTTAAACAAACTTACCGCGAGACATATTTTGTCGCAGCAATCGGGATTCCCCAATTGGAGATACCTTAATGATTCAAATAAATTGACTTTTGAATTTGAGCCAGGCACCAAATTTCAATATTCTGGCGAGGGCTTTGAATACTTGAGAAAGGCGATTGAAGGAAAAATTGAGCAGTCACTAGAAGATATCGCTCAAGAACTCCTTTTCGCACCACTGGGAATGACCGATACTTATTTCTATTGGACGCCAGAAGTCGATGAAGTGGACTATGCTGTTGAGCACGACGAAGATGGAAATCCAATAGATTTTGAAAAATACTATGAGGCCAATGCTGCCGCAAACCTGCTGACTACAGCCAGTGATTATTCTAAGTTTCTAATTCACATCATGAATGGCGCAGGCTTATCGGATAGCCTCTTTTCAGAATTTTTAAAACCACAAGTCAATGAGAAAAGTGGAATTGAACGAAATTTGGGCATGCAGTTATTAACTAACCTACCAAATAGCGAAACCGCATTAATGCATACAGGCGGAGATTATGGCACAAAAGCGATAGCGATTACTCTTCTAAACGCTCGAAAAGGCTTGGTTTTGTTTTCCAATTCAGAAAATGGAATGGTGCTCTGGCAAAAGATCATTTCTGAATACTTTGGAGAAACTGGAACCGAAATCGTTCGTAGAAATTTAGAATAGGATAAATAAAATTCAGTACAATATCTAACACATAAGACGGCTTATTAGACTCGAATTATTTTGGCTTGCTATATTCCAATAATTACTAAATCTTCGATAGCGAAAACTGTCTAATTTGTTAATTTCGTATTGTTGTTCAACTGAACACTCAGCATAACGTCATTAAGGAGCATATGACACTCATCAGGGACATTGGAGCATATACGTTGACTTGTTGAGTGTTGCTAACACTATCACAATCTAGACTTGAAAGACCTAATTAAAAAAATAAGAGACTCCAACTCTCTAAGCCCAGAAGCAGAGGACTACCTTATTTCTATTTCGACAGAAAAAATCATTCCAAAAGGATCAACTTTAATCCGCCAGGGACAAACTGTATCCAAAATATATTTTGTCACAGATGGTTGTCTCCGGTCATATTGTGCAGACAAGTTTGGAAAAGAGCACACCTTACAGTTTGCGATTAAAAATTGGTGGATAAGTGATTATATCGCTATTCATAACCATGAGCCAGCCACACTTACAATCGAGAGTCTGAAAGAATCAACAGTTATTGAGTTCAATGCCAAAGAACTCGACGAAATGTTCACCCGATTCCCCGAGTACGAGCCCTTTCAACGACACATTCTAGAGCGTCATATAGTCAGTTTACACAAACGGATTTTGAATCAATTGCAATTGACCGCGGCTGAGAGGTATAACATATTCGTAAAACAATACCCCGATATAGAGCAGTATACTCGTAACTATCACATCGCATCTTACTTGGGCATTACGCAAGAAAGCCTGAGCCGCATTCGAGTTGAAAAAGTAAAAAAATAGCTTTCTTACCATAGGTCAATTTTTCCCCGAAACCCCTATTCTACTTTTGTGTCACATTATTGGAAACAATACAATCAACACAAAAATGAAAGCACTACAAGTTGTAAAATACGGTGAGATAAATGACAGTCTGGCCTTTAACGAAATAAGCAAGCCGACTATTCAGGCAAATGATGTCCTCATTGAAGTCAAGGCTGCCGCGATTAACCCAATTGACAAGAGCATTATCTTAGGATATCTTCAGAGCTTAATTCCTATTCCTTTCCCAAGCACATTGGCCTATGATGTGAGCGGAATTGTAGTTGAAAAAGGAGATGACGTAACCGACTTTCAAGTCGGAGACCTCGTATACTCTAGAGTGCCTCAAGAACAAATGGGTACAATTGCCGAGTATGTTGCCGTAACCCATACCGCGGTATCCAAAAAACCAGGCAATATTTCTTTTGAAGAAGCAGCTAGTTTGCCATTGGCGGGACTTACGGCTATGCAATCCTTGGAATATGCAGGCATCAAATCAAATGATAAAGTTCTTATTCACGCTGGATCTGGCGGTGTAGGTAGTTTCGCAATTCAGTATGCCAAAGCAAAAGGAGCTTATGTGTACACCACCACAAGCACCAACAATGTAGCTTGGGTTAAAGAACTGGGAGCCGACAGAGTAATCGATTACAAAACCGAGGACTACAAAGCCATTGTGAAAGATGCGGATATCGT
>JBLHIB010000170.1:0-5170 GCA_047615865.1 Gammaproteobacteria bacterium | reverse complement strand
AATAGCGTATCCATTAATGTGCTCGATAACAGAATTACAATTGCCATGACCAAAGGTCCAAGCTTCTAAAATGCCTTTCATCATTTGCCTTGTGCTTGATAACCCAGTGAAGCCTGCGAAATAGAATGGGATGGATGTAAAACGCGAACTACCACCACTAACTTGTTAACACATAAAACTTTTTGACTCCAGTACCGTTGAGGTTTTTACAACTTTTATGCAACGAATTGGGCGTGTTTGTGTCATTTGACAGAAGAGTGCTGAGAGCCAGTCCATTTTGTGGTACGTAAATTGTCCCTCATGAAAATGATGAAACCTGCTATTGTTATTGTTGCCTTGCTGATCTCTATGGTCAGTTTCGGTCAGCGCGCCAAGTCATTTACCCATTCTCCGGAAGAGTTCCTCAAGGAACTAGCCGAGGTAATGGATGCGTCGAAAAAGAAAATTGGAAGGAAATTTATCGAAGATGAGTTTGCCCCAGTGTTCATTTCGGGCGTTTATTCTCAAGAAATGCAGAATATCATTTACAGCATGGGTGACTTGATGCTGGATAAAAAAATGAAGGCATATCCCGAATTCGAGAATTATGTGCTCGCTTTGATTGCCTTTCCCAACACGGGTAAAAGTGAGGCCTTCTTTTCTCAATGGCATAGTGTCATTCAGCAGATTGCCGAGAACAAGAAAATGAAGAAGTATACGCCTGAGTTCTTAGAGAGCTCTGCGGGACTGTTCAGTGAAAAACGATTTTTTCACTCAAAATCTGTCGATTGGCATACGTCGAATAGCAACTACGAATTCAAGTTTGACTCCGTTCCTAAAATTGTATTTCCATCGTTGGACCTCCGTGGATTTTCAAAAGGAGATAGCACAATTATTTTCAATACTTCGGGTGTTTACTTTCCCACTCTTGAGCGCTGGTATGGTGACTCGGGAAAAATTGATTGGTTGCGGGCAGATCTCGATCCTGAAAAGAACTATTGTGAGTTCGACGCCTACAATATTCGTATCAAAGGAGCCTCATTCATCGTTGACTCTGTTAGGTTTTACCATGAGTTGTTTCAAGAACCACTTTTAGGTCAGCTTACGGAAAAAGTACTTGCCGACAAACAAGGAGACAAAGCTTCGTACCCGAAATTTGAGTCCTACAATAGACGTTTGGAGATTAAGAACGTGTTCAAGAATGTGGATTACGACGGTGGATTTACCATGGCCGGGAACAAACTAGCTGGTACCGGAACAATTGAAGAACCAGCCTTGCTTACAATTCACCGAGACGATAAACCGTTTATGGTAGCTCGTGCACTTGATTTTGCCATTCGCCCCGATCGTATCTCTTCGGGTCACGTGAGCGTTTGTATCACGCTAGACAATGATTCTATTGTCCATCCAGACTTAACTTTGAAATTTGACAACAAATCGAGAGAAGTCGTATTGCTTCGATCAGATGAAGCGCGATCTCAAAGTCCTTACTACAATTCCTACCACGAGGTAGACATGTACTTTGAAGCTTTATACTGGAATATTGACGATCCATTGATTGAGCTTGGGTCGATCAAAGGAAGTACCCAACACTACGCTGCTTTTGAGTCGAACGATTATTACAAAAAACTGCGTTACGATGCCTTGATGGGGTTGAGTATGATCCATCCACTTCCGCAGATTAAAGACTTTGTGCAGCAATCAAGTGAATCGTTTTATGCCGAAGACCTTGCTCGCTACTTGCGGACCGGTACACAGCAAATCCACCCAATGCTCATTGACCTTGCCAACAAAGGCTTTGTCAGCTACGACATAAATACCAAATGGTGTACGGTGAATCAAAAGCTGTTTGATACCATCACACGGAACTCAGGGAAGATGGATTACGATGTACTCCAGTTCAACTCTGATGTAGACCGCGGAAACAATGCCCAGCTGAACTTATTGAATTACAACTTGCTATTGAAAGGAATTGGCCAGATTCACTTGAGTGATTCCCAGCAAGTGACTATTTATCCTAGCGAAGAGCAAGTTATATTGAAGAAGAATCGAGATTTCAAATTTGGCGGACGAATATGGGCCGGAAATTTCGAGTTTATGGGTAAGGAGTACAATTTCAAGTACGATGAGTTTCAGATTGATTTGAAGTCGGTAGACTCATGCCGGATCTATGTTGAAGACATGGAAGCTCGCCAGGATCAATATGGTAATCGGCCAAAGCTTCGTGTGAAGAACGTGCTGGAAGACATTGCCGGAACCTTGAAGATTGACGCGCCCACCAACAAAAGTGGTGTGCAAAGCGAGCAGTATCCTCAATATCCAATTTTTGATTGCTCTAAGAATTCCTATGTATACTATGACAGCCGTATGATCCAAGAAGGGGTTTACAACCGAGACAATTTCTATTATCAAATTCAGCCTTTCACCATTGATAGTTTGGACAACTTCGTCAAAGAAGATCTTGAGTTTAACGGAACTTTGATCTCAGGTGGAATATTTCCAGATATCGAAGAAGCACTGGTCTTAATGGATGACTTATCCTTGGGGTTTGACAGGGATGAACCCGGCAGCGGACTTCCTATATACGGAGGTACAGGAAACTTTACCAATGAAATTACCTTGGATTATGACGGTCTGCACGGAAACGGCGACCTCGACTACTTAACCACTACCGCAACATCCGATTTCTTTGTATTCTTCCCCGATTCAACCCGAGGAAGAACGACTAACTATGTCAATCGTGAGCAACCTGGAGCCGTTTCGATGCCGCAAGCGAACGCTGAGGTGGTGGATATAGCCTTTCATCCAAGACGAAATATACTTGCGGCAGCTACTGTGGAAGACCCGCTCGTGTTTTTCAAGAATGAAGCTACCCTCGATGGGGAGTTGCAGTTGACACCCGATGGCATGACTGGAGTGGGAACGATGGCCTTTACAGGAGCCGAGTTGGACTCAAAGCGCTTTACTTATACCACGAGGAAGATTTTGGCAGATACCGCTGATTTTAGACTTTCCCAGACAGGATTGGATAACCTGGCATTTAGAACGACAGACGTAAATGCCGACATTGATTTTGACAACCGTGTAGGTGAATTCAAGTCCAATGGTGGAGAGACCAAAATCGAATTCCCAACCAATCAGTATGTCTGCTTCATGGATGAATTCAAGTGGTTCATGGATGACAACGAAATGGAGCTTACCAGTTCGCGTAAATCTTCTGATGACTTCGTAATTGACACAAGCGAAAAACAATCGAGTTCGAATTTCTTCTCTGTCAACGAGTTGCAAGATTCTCTAAACTTCTTATCGCCAAAGGCTATTTATGATATTGATGAGAGCTTGATCACTTGCAGCAAGATCAAGTACATCGCCATTGCCGACTCGAAAATTACTCCAGATAGCGGCATGGTGAAGATAAGGAAGCGTGCGAAAATGGATGCATTGGTCAACTCTACTATAGTTTCCAATTATGTCACACAGTTTCACAGGATATACAATGCTACATTGAACATCAATGGCCGACTAGACTATGATGGAGAAGGAGATTATACCTATGTCGATGAGAATAAGAACGAGCAGATAATTCATATTGCTGAGTTGGCAGTTGATACCACATTGCAGACTATTGGAGCTGGATACATCGAAGAGGAAGACGAGTTCTTCTTGAGTCCATTCTTTGAGTTTTACGGCGACTTTGAATTGTTTGCCAACCAAGAATACCTTGCATTCGAGGGAGGTACACGGATACTACACACCTGTGATGCGGTCGAGAGAAACTGGTTGAAATTCACGTCAGTTATTGATCCGAACGACATTTACATCCCAATTGACACCAACCTCCGGGATATGGGCGCAAGGAAGCTAGGAGTGGGTGTGATGGTTGCTGATGATACACCTATCGAGCTATACAGTGCCTTCCTTTCGGCGAAGAAAGACCGCGAAGATCAGGGTACCATTGAGGCGCTTGGATTCTTGCATTATGACAAGCCTTCTAAGAAGTACAAAGTTGGATCGAAAGAGAAGATCAAGCAATCGAACCTGCCGGGAAACTTAGTTGAGCTTAATACCGAGAATTGTGAGATAACAGGCGCTGGAAAGATTGATTTTCAGGTTGAATTGGGATTGTTTAGCATGGAAAATATTGGAACAATTCGCAACAATTCGCAAAAAGACGAGACCACAATGGAGGGCATTACCGCATTGAACTTCTTGTTTGATGAGGGAGCCTTGAAGTATATCTCTGACCAGATCGCTGCTTGGCCAGGTTTGAGCCCAGTAGACATCACGAAAACGCAATACGAGTACTCGATCAAGGAAATCATGGGACTTGAAGAGTCGGATAAAGTGATATCTGATCTGAACATCAACGGTGAGTTTAAGCGCCTGCCGAAAGAACTTCAAAGCACCTTCTTCTTGGCCGATACCAAGTGGGAGTGGAATGCATTGGATGAGTCTTACCAAACCGTAGGAGCCATAGGAATTGCCACAATCGACAAAAAGCAACTCTTCCGTTATGTAAAAGGAAAGATCGAAATCGAGAAGAGGAGAAGTGCTGATGTTGTTCGCATATACTTGGAGTTGGACCCTGCCAATTGGTATTATTTCGAGTACAAGTTGAACATCATGAACGTATCAAGTTCTGACAAAGCATTCATGACCCTCATGTCCGAAATCAAGGACGACAAGAGAAAGATCAAGGAGAACAAGCAGAGCTTCACCTACCAGCCACTCGCCTCGAAGAAGAAGCGCAACGACTTCGTGGATCGGTTTAGTGAGTTTGATTAAGCCTTTGGCAAAATGATTGCAGTCAAGATTATGCTGCAGTTCTATTTGTGGCTATTACAGGCGCGTCGATTAGAATAACTGAAACCTACAAAATCTGTCAGAAATTTTGGGCATATTCGAAGTAATTGCAAATCAACGATGGCAATAGGCTATCGTTGATCAAATATCGCTTTAAGGCAAATACGCAGATTGGACCAGTAAGTGCCATTTAGAAAGTTAATTTCTTATTTTGAAGGCGCCATTTCCGTCCGTTACCAACCAACTTTAGCAATTCTCACACGGAGGTTTGATTTGACCATATTGATCTACACTATGAGCGCTGATGTAGCTCATTTGTGCCCCTTTCTTTAGTAGCCTGACTACGGCTTGAATCTCAGCGTATTTGGCGATGCTCCCACCTTTCATT
>JBLHIB010000169.1:0-5245 GCA_047615865.1 Gammaproteobacteria bacterium | reverse complement strand
GGTTTAAACAAAATGGAGAAGGAATTCAAGACCTTCCTCAAAAGAATAGCGCCCAAAGAAAGCGTCGAGTCACTTATTTCGGGGCTCACATTTCGTCAGTTTTTTTCTCATAGAATGCTTGTTGTTACTGCCATCAGACAAGGGGTCACCCAAAGTTTCTTCATGTCCATAAAAGAGGCCACACCATTCTCAGAAGTCGAATGGTCGGATTTCTTAGACATTTCTATCAAGTCACTCCAGCGCTACAAAAAAGACAAGAACCACGTGTTCAAGTCAATTCACTCTGAGAAAATCATTGAACTAGCCGAGGTGAATTCAATGGGTCTGGATGTCTTTGACTCATCTGATAAATTCTCTCTGTGGCTCAATACTCCCTCGTACGCTTTAGGAAGCATGCGACCGCTAGAACTCTTGAGAGATTCTTACGGAAAGGAGATCGTCATGAATGAGCTCAACCGCATCGATCAAGGAGTATTTGTTTGATGAAGGTCTACCGCTTAGCCAGGAAAAAGTACAAGATGGAGCTATCGGGAAAAGGCGCGGCCCTTTCTGGCAATAGATGGAACTCCAAAGGCACGGAACTAGTCTACTGCGCCGATAGCCGTGCCTTAGCTGCCACAGAAGTATTGGTTCACTTGTCCATCGCAACCATGCCCTCCGATTTTGTCATGCTGGAAATCAATGTTCCCGCTACGATAGAAATTAAGTCACTTCCTAAAAGCAAGTTGCCCATAGGATGGAGTGACTTCCCGCACAATGTTGAAACCCAGTTTCTCGGGGATGACTTTGCCTATACCAGGGAAACCTGTGCACTAAAAGTCCCTTCGGCTGCAATCCCCGGAGATTTCAATCTGCTCATAAACCCAAGACATCCACAGTTCAGTAAAATCAAGATCGTTTCCCAAGAGGATTTTCCGTTTGATATGCGTTTGGTGAGGTAAGTCATAGAGTAACCAGCATTTCGACGGCGCGATTTTACTATTAGGGCTTATGGAAAGGATAGGACTATCGCTTTGCTCAATGACCGAGTTGAACTAGTAAAGTTTCTTTGTACGATTCCGTATAACCAAAATGGTACTCAATGACCGGGTTGAACTAGTAAAGTTTCTTCGTAGGATACCGTACAACCAAAATGGTCCTTATATCACCGGGTCATTGAGCAAAGCGGTTCGAGTATAATCGAAGTATTGGAGAACAGTTGAACCGCGTCGTCGAAATGCTGTTTACACAATCCCCAAAACCAATTTTGAATTATTAATTTTCAATTTTTAATTTCAAAAGAAAGGCCCCAAGTTCACACCTGAGGCCTCCAATTCTATATAGTCTGGTTGTCTTACTTAAAAGCATTCTCACCAGTCACATCCATTCCCGTAATCAATAGGTGAATGTCGTGTGTTCCTTCATAAGTGATAACCGATTCAAGGTTCATCATGTGTCGCATGATAGGATACTCATTGGTAATTCCCATCGCGCCGTGAATTTGTCTTGCCTCACGAGCGATCTCCAAAGCCATGTTAACGTTGTTACGCTTAGCCATAGATATTTGCGCGCTAGTCGCTTTACCTGCATCACGCAATTGACCCAGTCTATAAGTCAACAACTGAGCTTTTGTGATTTCAGTAATCATCTCAGCAAGCTTCTTCTGCTGTAACTGGAATCCTGCAATCGGTCGGTCAAATTGAGTTCTTTCCTTCGAATAACGCAATGCGCTATCATAACAGTCCAAAGCCGATCCAATAGCACCCCAAGCGATACCAAACCGAGCTGAATCCAAGCAGCTCAAAGGAGCTCCAAGTCCTGAACGTTCAGGAAGGATATTCGCTTTTGGAACACGTACGTTGTCAAAAACCAACTCACCTGTATCAGACGCACGAAGCGACCACTTACCGTGCATAGTTGGAGTAGTGAATCCTTCCATGCCACGTTCTACAACCAATCCGTGAATACGTCCTTCTTCGCTTTTCGCCCAAACAACGGCGATATCAGCAAATGGGGCGTTTGAAATCCACATTTTGGCTCCGTTCAAGATGACGTGATCTCCGTCGTCTTTGAAATTACTGGTCATTCCTGATGGGTTTGACCCGTGGTCAGGCTCAGTCAGACCAAAACATCCAACCATATCGCCAGAAGCAAGTTTCGGCAAGTACTTTTGCTTTTGCTCTTCTGATCCGTACTTCCATATTGGGTACATCACAAGCGAACTTTGAACCGATGCAGTCGATCGCAAACCACTATCGCAGCGCTCAAGCTCTTGCATGATAAGTCCGTAGCTGATTTGATCGAGGCCAGCTCCACCATATTCTTCCGGAATGTAAGGTCCAAAAGCACCTACATCAGCAAGTCCTTTTATCAGATTACGAGGAAATACTCCTTTTTCGAAAGCGTCTTCGATAACTGGAGAAACTTCTTTCTTAACCCATGCTCTTGCAGCATCGCGAACGAGCTTGTGCTCTTCGGTGAGCAAGTCGTCCATCATATAATAATCGTGTCCCTGGTATTGATCAGTTCGCATATGTCTGTAATTTGGAGTGCAAAATTAAGGCTTTCTCAAAAGAGGCGGGCCTATTTTCTGCCAAAATCAGCAGGAATTTCACCCCAAGCCTTTGTTTCCCACTTTAAAATTTGATTTGAATAGGTATTTGCATGCAACCACTTGACCGCCCTATCTAGTAAAACTTGAAGTTTTGGGTTTTCCGAGGACGTTTTAATTCGCTTGTCTTTCACCCACTTCATCGCCACACGGGAATCGGAATAAATCGGTAAGTCACTTCGAGATTTCTGAAGGTAAGCCAAGCCATGGACAAGTCCTAAAAACTCACCGATATTATTGGTCCCATTCTTATATGGTCCTTGGTGAAAAATCTGTGTGCTAGACTCTGTAATTACCCCGCGGTATTCACATTCGCCGGTACGACCGTTGCAGGCCGCATCCACGCATATGGTCATCATGTTCGGTTTTCCGATTCGCTTTTTCTCGGCATCCGTGAGGTCGCGCGTTTTTTTATACGAGCGTCCCGCAAATTCTTCAGGTCCTTCCTTCCAAGCTCTCTGCGCCAGTTCCTTGCTGCCGAAAGATTTATATTTTGGATGTGCCGCTCCTCGAATTTGAGCCGACGCTTCTGCCCAATTGGTGTAGATGCCCGGTGTCTGACCTTGCCAAACGACATAGTACATCGTTTTACTCGATCCACCGCTCGATTTTGCGGCCGATGGGTTGGCCAAAGCAGCTTGGGCTTCTGTGCGGCTGCCGAATGACTTGAATAATGCTCCGGCAAAGCCGTTGATCTGCTGCTGACAGTCACTCCAAGAGTCATAAACACCCGGTCTATGCCCTTCCCACACTACATAAAACTTTTTACTCTTGGCCATGAAGCGTGAAGTTATTGAAATATCTCTTGCAAGTTGGACGTGAAAAGTTTCACGGCGATTGCCAGAAGGATAACTCCAAACACTTTTTGAAGGATTGCAATTCCACCATCTCCAAGAAGTTTTTCGAGGCGGTGAGAATTTCTCAATACGAGATAGACTATAAATAGATTGATGGCAATCGCGATAAAAATATTGACCATCTCGAATTCAGCTCTTAAAGAGATAATGGTCGTCATACTACCAGCACCCGCTATAAGTGGAAAAGCAATGGGAACGATTGAAGCGGTCTTCGACATCGAGGCTCCCTGCTTGAATAGATTCACTCCAAGAATCATCTCAAGAGCGATAAAGAAAAGCACAAGCGCGCCTGCAACGGCAAATTCGGCTACGCCAATGCCAAAAATACCAATGAGAGGTTCTCCGACTAAGAGGAACATGGTCATGATTGAAAAGGAAACCAAGGTGGCCTTTAGCGAGTTGATCTGTCCGGCTTTTTGCTTTACGTCAATAATTATTGGTAAAGAACCTATGATGTCGATCACTGCGAAAAGTATGACGGACACTTTCAAGATTTCTGTGGTTGAGAATTGCATGACAATGAATATTAGTGTGGTGTAAGAATGATCAAGGTATTGAAAAAAATAGATAGGGATAAGATGTGCTGACTATTGAGATCGCAGCAATTCATCTACTACTCTAGCAAAATGCTTGTGTTCAAGCTGGAGTACTTTTTTTCCGATTTCTTCCGCGCTGTCCGACTTGTCAAGGTCTACCTTGTCTTGGAAAATTATTCCGCCCTCGTCGTATTTTTCGTTGACCCAATGGATGGTCATCCCGCTTTGACTTTCACCAGCAGCTTTAACAGCTTCATGCACGTGCTGACCAAACATTCCTTTGCCGCCAAATTTTGGAAGGAGGCTCGGATGTATATTGACAATTTTACCATCAAAAGCGCGAATAAAAGACTCCGGTATGAACCAGAGAAATCCGGCAAGAACAACGAGGTCTATTTGCCGAAGGCGCAATTCTTGTTCAAAGCGATCACTTTCGTAAAAATCAGACCGGGACAAGTGCATACTTTCAATACCACAGGCTTGTGCTTTAGCATATACACCAGCTTTTTTGCGGTTGCATGCTACCAAGACCACTTCAGCATAGCTTGAATCATTGAAGTGCTGCATTAGCTTTTCAGCATTGCTTCCACCTCCTGATGCCAATATGACGATTCTCTTAGACACTGTTCAAATTTTTTGCAAAAGTACTGCTCCCATGAGAATCATTCACCTCGGTGCGGAACTATTTTGTTATTGTTACGTAATTTGTGGGTAATGAACACCCGTACAATACTCTTTACACTACTTTGCATTTGCCTTGTGCATAAAGCAAATGCTCAATGTGGCTTCACTGGCGATACACTCGTAGTGAATACAGTGGATGAACTAGTGGCCCTTACAGGCTGCGATACCATCTATGGATCTCTATTGATTCATCAGTGGGATATCTCTGATCTAGAGCCTTTGGCAAGTCTCACATATGTCGAAGAACATTTCATTCTTTCCGAGAACATCTCGCTCTTGAATATCAACGATTTGAGCAATTTGGTCACAGTAGGCGGGAATTTAGAATTTAAAAGCAACTTCACCCTGGCTTCACTCAATGGTCTGGAATCTCTCAGTCATCTGGGCGGAAACTTGGCACTAGAGGGAAACATTACTTTGCAGGAAATAGACGCATTTAGCGGACTGACGCAGATTCTAGGAGATCTTATCATTGCTGAGAACCATGTTGTTGGAAATCTTGGCGGATTGCAGAATATTGAATCGGTTGAAGGGAATATTGTTCTATCACCTCAGAATTTAGTGCTTTCGGATTTGAG
>JBLHIB010000168.1:0-5318 GCA_047615865.1 Gammaproteobacteria bacterium | reverse complement strand
TTAGGAAATGCAACGTACACCACATTACTAGATGACATAGGAAGTGCTCATATCGGTTTATCGAATGATGGCTCTGAAATCTATATGGTAGGAGGAAGCAACGTTCGCACCTACAATGTCGGTTCTGGAACAATCACTGATGACGTGAATGTCTTCAACGGAGCCAACGATGCCAATTTATCGAGCTTCCCTGCCGCAGTGGTAGGTCCTGACGATAAGCTTTACATCGCAGGTGCAGGAAACAATGTTTGGGAATGCGATCCTGAAACAGGAGAGGCCACAAACATTGCGTCCGACATAAGCGTGAATGGCGGAGACCTTATTTGGGCGCCAACAGGAGATGGAGCTGCAGAAGAGCTTTGGATTATTACTCGTAATAATGCAACGTTCAGAAGAGTTCTTGATCCTAGCAACGGTTCATTCAGTGTAGATGTTTCTGAAATCAACGGTGCTGCGATTCTTGAAAACGGAAACGTGCTGCTCGCTGATGGAGATGGAAATAGCTTGTTAAAAGAGGTGAACTTGTCTACTCAAGATGTTGTAGCAACATACGATATAGATCTTCCATTATATAATGGTGACCTAGCGGGCGGTTGTACAGGAAATAGTGACATAGTCTCAGTAGTAGTTGCTGATGATTTGTCATCATTCCCATCTCAAGTGCATCCTAATCCTTCTGTTGATAATGCAACGATCACTTTCACACCAGTTGAAAATGTGAGGACTCAGGTTGATCTATTTGACATGTCAGGCAGACCAATGGAATCATTGTTTAACGCTGAAGTGAAATCAGGATTGGAATACCGAGTGAATGTGAATACAAGAGTATTCGAAACCGGTGTCTACATCTATCGCATCACAAATGGTTCACACCAAGTGACCAAGAAGTTGATGATTGTAGATTGAGCTGATTAATTAATCTTTAGAACCCCGTCTCAATTGATTTTGAGTCGGGGTTTTTTATTGGACTAGTGTCAAAATTAGCTCTACTTTTGAATCTTAATCTCAATCTATGCTTACAAGACTGCTTCTAATCCTGACTTTACTGCCTGCGTCCATCTTTTCTCAGGAGACAATAAATGACGCTGTACTTTTCAATGGTGAAGCGCATATTTCAATTCTAAAATCAGAGATATCAGATTTAGAGAAGCTTGAGAAGGTCGTATACATTGACGAGCACTTTCACAATGAAGAGACTTTTCAAGCAATTGTAACACTTCCAAAACTTCAAGATTTTATAGACTTAAACGTTGAGTATACATTATTGCAGCATCCCAATAAAAGTATAGACACGCAAGTGATTGATCTCAAAACGTACAACAATCAAGCAAAGAGTACTGACTGCGGGTCATTTTTGGCGGGATACCCCACTTATGGTTTATACGAGCAAATGATGCTCGATTTTGCGGCTGACTATCCAGAGATATGCCGTTACGAGGAAATCGGAACGCTGCCAAGCGGAAGGAAGTTAATGGCCGTTGTTATTTCTGACAATGTGAATGACGAAGAGAATGAACCTCGATTTCTTTACACATCGAGTATGCATGGCGACGAAATCGCGGGCTATATGCTCATGATGCGAATGATTCAAGATATTCTTTGCAATTACTCCTCTGATTCCGAAATAGCGAGTCTGGTCGATAATGTTGAGATATGGATAAACCCTCTGGCCAACCCTGACGGGACCTACGCCTTCGGAAACAATACGTTAAACGGCGCAAGAAGAACCAATGCCAATTTTGTTGATCTCAACCGCAATTACCTCGACCCTGACAATGGACCCAACCCTGACGGGAATGCATATCAAGCCGAGACAGTAGCTTTTATGCAATTTGCTGAGGACGTTCATTTTGACATGAGTAGCAATATGCACGGTGGAGTGGAAGTAGCAAATTATCCGTGGGATACTTGGCCATTTCTGCATGCAGATGACGACTGGTGGGTGCATGTGTGTCGGCAATATGCTGATACCGCTCAGGCCAATTCTCCATCGGGGTATTTCAATTTCCTAGATAATGGTATAACAAATGGATACGATTGGTATCCAGTAGCAGGAGGTCGTCAAGATTTTATGACCTATTTTCATCGAGGACGTGAAATGACCTTGGAATTGAGTAATCAGAAGTTTCTTTCTACTTCTCAATTTGACAACCATTGGAACTACAATAGGAGTGCTCTTTACAACTATATGGAGCAATCACTATTCGGATTAAGAGGTCTTATAACCGATGCTAGCACTGGTGAGCCGATTGTGGCCAATGTTTCCATTTTCAATCACGACATGGACAATTCTGATGTTTTTTCAAGATTACCAAACGGTAATTATCACCGCTATTTGCATGCAGGGTCATATGACGTCACCTTCTCTGCCGAAGGATACTTATCCCAAACCATCGCGGTTGGCATCTTGAATGATGAATCCACGTTATTGAATGTCGCTCTTACATCAGATAACATTTGTGATGTTACAGCAGGAACCATATCGACTACAAGCCCACTTTTAGATCTATGCGCAGGCGATAATGCACCTGATTTAATCGAGGTTGAAGTTCAAGGAAATAGTGGTTTTGCAGGTGTATTTGGTATTGTAGATCAATCAAACAATGTCATGGGATCTTCCTCGACGGGCTCTTTTAACGTGAGTAATCTCCCATCAGGTACCTACCGTATTAAACATTTGACTTACGCTCAAGGGGTGAATCCTATTGTCTCTAATGCTTCCGAGCTTGAGGGCTGTTACGCTTTATCAAATACCATTTTCTTTACTGTGGATAGGGTAGAAGGGGGTGTAATTTTCACAAGTGAATCGACTCAAGTATGTGGTGATGACGGCCAGCCCTCCACTATCAATTTTGATCTGAGCGGTGAAGAAGGAACAAATTCAAGGTGGGTCGTTCTCAACACCAATTTCACCGAGGTTGTATCCTCAGCGAATTCACCCAACTTCAACTTTGATAATTTTGAATCAGGAGTATATCGTGTGGTTCACGTATCCTATGCAAATGGCGTAAACCTGGGTCTGATTGATCCTCAGAATATTCAAGGTTGTCTGGATGTTTCCAATACGCTCACCGTTACTGTTCAAAATTGCACATCTGCCATTACTCAGTATGCTTCAGGCGCTAATGCTTCGGCTCTTTTCACTCCTGAAGTACAAGGTGACTATCAAGTGCAACTCATGGATTTGAATGGACGCGTATTGATGGATCTTTATTCGGGAGCAATGAATGCAAATCAAGAGATTCGCTTAAGTTGGAATACACGTCAACTGGCTGCAGGAATATATCTCATCAGGGCCGTTGGTGGAGAGTCTTCAGAAGTGAAGAAAATTATGATTGACTAGATTCTGCCCTAGGTACTCTGAGGAGTAGAATAATTCCGATCACGAAGATTATTCCAATGGCTAAAACGGAATGTCGGAGATTTCCTGTCAATTCAAATATTAACCCGAAAGCCAATGTGCCCACAACAGTTCCTATTTTGTCAGAGACATCGTAGAAGCTAAAGTAAGAAGTGTGATCTAGGGTTGTCTGGGGTAAAAATTTCGAATAAGTACTGCGGCTTAAGGCTTGAATGCCTCCCATTACAAATCCTACTATTCCCGCAAGAACATAGAATTCGGAGGGGGTAGTGATTTTGAAGGCCATTACACATACTCCAATCCATATAGTGACAGCCGCCAACAGCGCTTTTAAATTGCCGTATTTGGAACTCAACCAAGAGTAAAAATAGGCGCCTATTATAGCTATAAATTGGATGATGAGAATGCTAATGATCAGTCCCTCGTCAGGCATTCCTGCAATTTCATTTTTAGCGAATCCGACCGCCATGTACATGACTGTCTGAACACCCATATTGAAGACGAAAAATGAAATCAAGTATCGCTTGAGTCTGGTCGTCTTTTTGAGCTCTTTCCACACCTTTCTCAATTCAGCGTAGCCGCGATAGAGATACTCTCCCTTCACCTTTTTTTTGTAGATGTTTCTTGGCAATCGACTGAAGGTGATTTGGGCAAACCCGATCCACCAAAGACCAACCATCGCAAAAGAAACCCGAGCAGGCATATCCCCGTCAGTAAATCCGAACACTTCGGGGTTCATTATCATAAATAGATTGACGATGAGTAATATGATGCTCCCGATATAGCCCAGCGAAAACCCTTTTGCGCTGACGTTGTCTTGTCTTTCGATTGACGCTATCTCGGGTAGGTATGCATTGTAAAAAACTTGACTGCCTGAATAGCCTATTCCCGCCATCATCGTCATGAGTAAGCCAAAGCCCAAGAAATTAGCATCGAAAAAGAAAAGGCCAACACATGCTATTCCACCCAAGTAACAGAAGAACTGCATGAATCGCTTTTTCTGTCCAGAATAATCGGCAATACCAGAAAGTAGAGGCGAAATAATAGCAACAATTAAAAAGGAGGCGGAAAGTGTGTAAGAATAAAGTGCAGTGTTTTTAAAAGTGCGCCCAAATAGCTCGACTTCTGAGGTGGTATTGTTCTCAAAAAAAATGGGGAAAATGGAAGAGGTAATAACAAGAGAATACACCGAATTGGCCCAGTCGTACATGGCCCATCCGTTTATGGTTTTTTCATCATCTTTTGTTATTGCGCTAGTCAGCGCCCCTTCGGCCAATTGCATTCGTGAAAAATAGAGAAATCAATTGAACAGCGAGTGTTACCTCTCCGTCACATATTCACAATAAAAAATTCAACTCTTCTGTTTCGAGCTCTGCCAGCCTTTGCAGAGTTGCTCTCGATGGGGTCTTTCTCTCCAAATCCTTTTGCACCTACCCTTGTTTCTGCAAGCCCTTGTTCTATGAGCCACGCTTTTACGGCAGTCGCCCTCTTTTGACTTAAGCTCAAATTGTATGCTGATTTCCCGCGGTCGTCAGTATATCCCCGAAGCTCTATTTTCATTTCGGGATAGTCAAGAAGAATCCTATTTAGTCCATTTAATTGAACAATGGATTCGTCTAAAAGCTCAGCTTCATCTGTTTCAAAGAACACATTTCGCAGAGCTATGCTTTTGCCTTTTTCTAGAATGATAGGAGGTGTGGAAGGTGCACAATCAATTTCGTGATCTTCGGTTATGGGCGCCAAGCAGAAATCATCAAAGTAATAGCGAACCATGAAGTATAGAGAATTCGGATCTTTCCCCGTTTCACGAGAGTTTCTCCAAGTTGATTTGGGTTTGGAGAAGTCAGGTATGGCTTCCGAATTCAACGCTCCTTTCTTTCTCTTTTTGAATTTTTTCTTCTGGGCCTTTATGTACTTATTTTGCTCGTCAGGTGGAAGATAGAGCCAACTGTTATCC
>JBLHIB010000167.1:0-5326 GCA_047615865.1 Gammaproteobacteria bacterium | reverse complement strand
ACAAACTACCTCAGCCCTTCTTTGTTTTGGCTACCCAGAACCCAATTGAGCAAGAGGGAACTTATCCTCTTCCTGAAGCACAACTTGACCGTTTCATGTTCAATGTGTGGGTTGACTACCCTAGTCTGGAAGAAGAACTTGCTATCGTTAAGCAGACTACCAGCGATCATAAAGCCACTGTAAACTCAGTTGTCTCTGGAGAAGAAATAGCATTCTTCCAACAACTTATACGGCGAATTCCTGTCTCTGACAATGTAATTGAGTACGCCGTTCGATTGGCAGCCAAGACACGACCGAACACTGAACTTGCCACTCCAATGGTAAATGACTTCCTATCATGGGGAGCAGGCCCAAGAGCATCTCAGTATTTCATTATTGGTGCCAAGGTGAACGCTGTATTGAATGGAAAGTATAGTCCAGACATCGAAGATGTTAAAGCTGTTGCCTTGCCTATTCTCCGTCACCGTATCGTGAGAAATTACAAAGCCGAAGCTGAGGGATACACTATTGAACGTATCGTTTCAGAATTGCTTTAATTCCTTTTTACTGCTTCCTTTCTTGAATCTCAAATCGGCGCTCTAGACCGATTCTACTATACAACTCCTTCCATTTTCTTTCGGGGATAAAAAGCACGTACCCAATTATCATTGCCGATCCGAAATCGGGTAAGCCCATAAAGATCGCAATGAACAGATGAAACAGCAGACCCAAAGCGAGGAATAACCACTTGATTTTCTTGATCCAGATAGCTATTGGAAACAATGCTTGATAAGCCAATCCTACGTATGTGAGAGTGGTGACCAACCATACCTTATTGTTAAAGAATTCACGTGTCGACAAGCTCGTAAATTGTTCCAAGTTTATCGCATAATAAAAGGCCGACCCTTCCCACCACATGGAGCCTGACATCTTAAATGCAGCAGCTTCGGCATACACGAGGGTCAATTGAAGCATACACGCAATCAAGGCCACATTGGTCAAGCTTATCCAGCTCTGTTTGTTTGAGCGCGTGTGCGCAAATGCTAGATAGAACGAATACAGAACACACAGAAGAAAGCCGCTATTGAAGAGAGACCAAGCTGCATAGTATAGCATGAGGGACGTAGCCCAAACCAAAATTTTAGTAAAAAATCGACCGATGCCAAAAAAAGCGAGAACGGCAGATGCAAGGTGAACGAAAAAGATAAAATCAGCATATTGACGACTGTAGATCAATATGTAGAAAAAATTATTGACGAGACCTTGGGTATAGTTCGGAATCATGAAGATTGATTCTCCTCCCCAAAAGATATCTCGCGCCCCAAAGTAATACACGGCATTGAAGATAAACCACCCGAAAACGAGTCGTTCAAACAACCACATTCCTCGTGGCTTAACATGCTCAGTCGCGAGCACATTCATGTAGCCTTTAATTTTTTCTGTAATCATTGATCTCTCTTACAGGAAATGTGAAACTTAAGTCTTCATAAGGCTTGATTCGGGAATCAAAATCAGGGATGAACCACACATCCAATTTCAACTGGATGGAGTCAACCCTTTCTCCTGTCATCAACTCATGCTGCTTATAGACCATATACAACGCCCTTTGATAATCACCGCTAGTGATTATTTTGTCGTACTGCGGTTTATCTGCTAGGTAGTAGATTCCAAGGTTTTTACTGTTCATGGTATTGACCAACTTCAAAGCCACCTTACGTCCAACATATTTCACACGATTGTGCTCCGATACAGGCTTCATACTATCGGTGTTTTTCCATTCAGACCAATTTCCATCGCTAGGAGTGCGAAAGGAAATACAGGCATTGTAATTTTTAACATCAGGGGCAAACAACATCCAACCTTGGTGAAACATGGGCTCCATATAATATCTTGCTTGGACTTTGAGCCATGCCGGCGCAGGAAAACCGGGCATCGTGTGCAATACTGTAAATCCAAAATGAACAAACAAAACTGCCAAGCCTGCTGCCAAGAGTGACTTTGACGCAGATTTTTTCGGACTTTTATTATCTGGTTGCATGCGGTCAAAGGAACTATTTTTTTAGCTGAAACTCAATTCAAAATGACATGCAGAGTACAATCTCTGACAAGAGCCATTGCTACGGCTAGGCTCGAATGCAAATAAATCATGTGAATCATTTGCCGAAGGCTCGAATGGATGCTTATTTTTGTACCAAAATCAGGACAATGATCGAAGCGAACGACCCTAAATTGAAATCGTGGATAGAAGTACCGGCAGATTCGGACTTCCCAATCCAGAACCTCCCTTTTGGGATTTTTAAACTTTCAGGTGGAAACCCTCGAGTAGGAGTCGCCATTGGAGAAAAAGTTTTGGATCTAAAAACCCTGCATGTACTGGGCTTTTTGGAAAACCTTCCATTCAAAGAAAGTGATTTTGAAACATCGACATTAAACTCGTTGATGGAATACGGTAAAAAAGGCACCCGCGAACTTCGAAATCGAATTAGCAAATTGCTACGCAGTGATATTCCTGATTTGAAGAATAAGCAACATCATGTTGACCAAGTATTGCACAATCAAACCGATTGTGAGATGTTGATGCCTGTCAAAGTGGGCGATTACACTGATTTTTACTCAAGTCGAGGCCATGCAACAAATGTCGGGACACTATTCCGTGACCCTGAGAATGCCTTATTGCCAAACTGGTTGCATTTACCTGTTGCCTACCATGGCCGTGCCTCATCCATTGTTGTTTCTGGCACTCCGGTAAAACGACCATGTGGACAAACAAGACCTAACGACAACGAACCTCCAATTTTTGGTCCTTCTCGACTTTTGGACTTCGAACTTGAAATGGCTTTTGTTACCTACAACGGGAAACCGATGGGTGAAAGAATTAGCACCAAAGAAGCCGATGATTTTATCTTTGGAATGGTATTATTCAATGATTGGTCGGCACGTGACATTCAGAAATGGGAATACATTCCATTGGGACCATTTTTAGCTAAGAACTTTGCCTCAACAATATCACCTTGGATCGTCACTCTCGACGCATTGGAGCCATTCCGCTGCTCTGGCGAAGTTCAGGATCCGGCTGTACTTCCATATTTGGAATTTGAAGGGGACAAGTGCATTGACATCAATCTCACCGTGAGCATTCAACCAGAAAATGTGGCTGAAACTCAAGTGTGTCATTCTAACTACAAGTACATGTACTGGAACATGAACCAGCAACTGGCTCACCATACTGTCAATGGTTGCAACATCAACGCGGGTGACATGATGGCATCAGGAACTATTTCAGGATCAGATGAAAACGCATTCGGTTCAATGTTAGAAATCTCATGGAAAGGTCAGAAGTCAGTTAAAATGGCTGATGGAACCGACCGGAAATTCATTCAAGACAAGGATACGGTAGTTATGCGCGGCTGGTCTGAAAAGGATGGTGTACGTATTGGTTTTGGCTCTGTTTCGGCTAAAATCATTCCAGCAGATCACTAGAAAACGAGGTATTAACAATTTGTTTTGGGTTGTCTTGCATCAAGCATGTTGCAAATTTCAATTGAAATTCTACATTTGGTTAAGCAATATGAATAAAGTATGCAGGTTGATATAGAGGCTGAAAAGAAGGAAATTCTAAGCAGGTATAGAGGACTACTCCGTTCGAGCACACGTTCGCACACCGTTGCGGAAAAAAAGTTAATTCGCAAAGCATTTGACGTTGCTCTGGAAGCGCACAAAGACATGCGCCGGAAAACGGGTGAACCTTATATTTATCATCCAATAGCAGTAGCCAAGATAGCGGCTCAAGAGCTGGGACTTGACACGACTTCAATCGTGTGTGCCTTGCTGCACGACACAGTAGAGGATACTTACATCACCTTAGAGGATGTAGAAAATCTCTTTGGCAAAAGAGAACGTCAAATAATTGACGGTCTGACAAAAATTTCTGGAGTATTCGACCACAGTACCTCCGCACAGGCAGAGAATTTCCGAAAAATGTTGCTTACTCTTTCGGATGATATTCGAGTGATATTGATCAAGTTGGCCGACCGACTGCACAACATGCGGACTTTGGGGTCAATGACGCGAGAAAAACAGCTCAAGATTGCTTCCGAAACATTGTTCATGTATGCTCCATTGGCGCATAGACTTGGATTGTACAACGTTAAAACGGAGTTGGAAGATCTTTGCCTTAAGTACAAGGAGCCAGAACAGTATGAAGAAATAGTGAGTAAGCTGCAAAAGACGGCAGCTGTTCGAACTAGATTCATCAATCAGTTCATGCTGCCAATAGGCAGAGAATTAGAAAAAGAGGGATTTGCCTTTGAAATCAAAGGGCGAACAAAGAGCATCTATTCCATCTGGAACAAGATGCAGGTGAAGAAAGTGGCTTTTGAGGATGTATATGATGTATTTGCGATTCGTATAATCGTAGACACAAAAGTCGAAAAAGAAAAAGCAGATGCCTGGCAAGTATATTCCGTTGTGACCGATTTTTATCAACCGAATCCAGACAGGCTGAGGGATTGGATTAGTATTCCAAAGACGAATGGTTATGAATCTTTGCATACCACCGTAATGAGTCCTAAGGGCAAATGGGTCGAAGTACAAATTCGGTCGAAGCGAATGGACGAACTTGCCGAAAAGGGATATGCGGCCCACTGGAAATATAAAGATGGCGCCGCAAGCGACAACAATCTTGACACTTGGCTCATGCAGATTCGCGAAATGCTCGAAAGCGACAGCGAAAATGCTCTTGATTTTATTGACAACTTCAAGCTCAACCTGTTCTCTGAGGAGATCTATATCTTCACACCCAATGGAGAATTAAAAACATTACCAAAAGGATCGAAAGCTCTAGACTTTGCCTTTCACATCCATACTCAAGTTGGCTCTCAATGCATAGGGGCTAAGGTCAATCACAAGTTAGTTCCCTTGAGCCACGAGCTCAAAAGTGGTGATCAGGTAGAAGTCCTGACATCCAAGAAACAGACCCCGAAAGAGGATTGGTTAAACTTTGTAATAACCGCAAGGGCAAGACAAAAGATCAAGAACTCCCTTAAAGAAGAGAAGCGCATGATAGCGCGCGAGGGGAAGGAGATGTTGAGAAGAAAGTTCAGGAACATGAAGGTTGATTATTTATCGATCAACATTACTGAACTTCAGAAGTATTACCAGGTGGATGAAGCGACTGAATTATACTATCAAATCGCCCGCGGCAAAATCGATCTCAAACATTTGAAGTCGTTCGAAAATGTGAATGGTCGCCTCACAATGCCTTCGAATAAAGTTTCAACTCCAGCGCCTCAGCCAAGGAAGAAGCCGAGTCGACCGCCAAGTAAGAAAGACATGCTCTTGATTGGTG
>JBLHIB010000166.1:0-5478 GCA_047615865.1 Gammaproteobacteria bacterium | reverse complement strand
AAGTCTAAATCTTGGTCGTTGTCAACGTCAAAAAAGCAAGCATCTATGATTTCCGCGTTTCGATTGGGTTTAAATTCTGTTTCGCTAGCGGTGAATACGCCATCCTTTTGCAGGAACAAACTAGAGGGATTAGTCGTCCCCGCACCAATGAAGAAATCCTCTTGTCCATCTCCATTTACATCTCCGATGGCAAGCCCAGGACCCATTCTAGACATCTCGTGAGGAAGTAAAATTTCCTTTCCAAAATCGTCCCATACGTTTTCGTGATGGTATTGGTAGCGGCCCAAAACCGCGGTGGATTCATCCATAAACATGCCTGCACCTTCAGACTCTTTAGAGGCCACACGATCAAGCTCATCAGATTGTATCACAAGGCGCTGATTTGCGAATACATTGGTCAATTCCGAAGTCAATCCATCCGCCCAAGTGATCTTGATCAAGGACACTTCTGAAGCATTGCCTAGTCCAAAATGTAGAATTGGATCAACCGACGAAACATATCCTCGCGTGAATAGATTCTCACTAGTTTGCACTTCGTCGCCTGCAGAAACTTGAACCACAGCTCCGGACACATGTGAGCTTGGCCCTTCCAATTTGATTTGAAGGTATGCCGCCTCTTCGCGTTCATTGGAATTGTTCATCCAAATGGATGCTGCAGACTCTAAATTATTGACTACCAAATCAAGATCTCCATCCAAATCTAAATCTCCATAGGCCGCTCCATTGGAGAACGAAGGGATTTGCATCCCCCATTTCTCCGAGACATCATCGAACGTCAAATCTCCCCGATTACGGAAAATGGGGTTGACCATGGGGGTTTGAGGAGCTTGCTGTAAATGTTGAAAATACATGGATCGATCGTAATCCGCCAAAGGCAGCATACCGAGCAACTCCACGCGCCAGTCGTTGTTTTTGACATCCCGCATAATGCCGTTGGTAACATAAATATCCTTCCAACCATCGTTGTCAAAATCGGCAATCAAGGGAGCCCAGCTCCAATCCGTTCTATCCACTCCTGCCAAGTGAGCAATCTCACTCATTTCCCCCCCTCCACGATTCAATTGGAGCATATTCGTCATGTACTGCGGAAGAAATCCAAGGTCATTCTTCAAGAATCTGAACTCGGGAATACTCATCGAATTCATATTCGTCTTGCTGCGCACGTGGTCGCGTGAAGTCATATCAAGCACCAGCAAATCGGAAAGCCCATCGTTGTTGATGTCCGCGGCATCGCATCCCATTGAAAAGAAAGACATGTGTTGGAGCTTTTCCTTGCTCACTTCGACGAAGCTTCCTCGGCCCTGATTCAAGTAATACAAGTCTGGAAAGAAATAATCATTGGCAACATACACATCGAGCAATCCATCCGAATTGAAATCGCTCAGCGCAATACCCAATCCGAATCCCGGATTCCTCAATCCCGACCGAGTCGTAATATCTTTAAACGAACCATCACCTTGATTTTCGTAAATCGTATTGCTGAGTAATTTTTGCTTCTCAAAAGGTAGAGCCTTCATCGCCTTTAGCCATTCATAAGCCTGGTTTCCTAGTCTGCGCTCCGAATGATTCAAAACCCACAGATCCAAATCCCCATCATTATCCAAATCAAAAAAGACGCCTTGCGTAGAAAGTGCCGAATCGTTCACTCCCCATTTAATACTTTCGTCGACGAAGGTGCCGTCTTTTTTATTAATCCAGAGCTCATTTTCAGTCGATAAGGAATCTGCATCCGGACCTGAATTGCATACATAAATATCCAACCAGCCATCGCTATTGATATCGACCGTGGTTGCGCCTGTTGACCATCGATTACCTGAAATCCCCGACTGCTCCGTAACATCTTCAAACTGCAGATCTCCTCGATTGAAATACATCCTGTTCGGAACATCGTTTCCAGCAAAAAATAAATCAGGTAAATCGTCATTGTTAAAATCGCCAATCGCAACTCCACCACCATTGTAGAAATAATCGTAATCAGAAATATTCCGAGATTCTGTTTCTAAAGCCCGATTTATAAAACCAATCCCCGAACGCTCCCCCGAAACCTCAGTAAATAGAGCCTGTTCTTCAATTGATGAAGGAGGGAATTCTACGTGTTTATTTGAAGTGCCTCGAGCATTTTGAATTTTGCACCCAGCCACAAGGGCAAATGAAAACAAGACAATTGATATCCATTTGATCATGGCCTAAAGATATTCAAAGCCATTAGACATATGCTACTTAATCCCAAAGTTATAACAATGGGTGAGTGACATAATTCAAACGCACTTATTGCCGAAAGTCAATGGAACTATTGTCCAATAGCTCATCTAAACCAAATCTATAATCATCTTATTTTTTATATACATTAGCTTCTGAAAAGGCGCTAAATCGAGGTTTTATTCAGACGCTAAATTACACGTATCATGATCAAGTATATATTATTCGCACTGGCACTCATAGCCTCAACTATTGGCACTAGTCAGTCCACAGAAGATGTCTTCAAATCTGGAGACTATGATTTCCACTGGCTAGGGATCGATTATTCTCACGTCTCACTAGTGGGCGACTTTTCAGAGTTTGCCGCGGCCGGAAACCGAAGCGCCGTGCAAATCCAAAAAACGTACTTCCCAAAATGGAATTACTTGATTATTAGTGAGCCCGACAAATATGATATTCGTGGCATGATGCGCAAAAGCGGTATGAAGAACAGTATCGAGATGATCATGAAGAAGAATGCCGCAGCAGCAGTTGATGACATGGAGACTTACGAGCCACGCAGTTTCACGGAGGAAGAGGTAGTTGAATATTGTAAAGAATATGACTCAACTGGCATGACAGGAATTGGATTCGTTTTGATGGCCGAAAGCATGAATAAATTCAGCAGACAAGCAGTGTATCACCTTGTGGCTATAGATATGAGTAACAACCATGTTCTCCTGCAAAAAAGACTTGATGGAAAGCCAATGGGATTTGGACTAAGAAATTACTGGGCCGGTTCGATATACAGTGTCATCAAACAAATTAAATCATCAGAGTACATGTCTTGGAAGAGGCATCATGCTGGGAAATAAACTTGCACGTCGACGCCATCTTCAGCTGACCTTTCCAATCATTAAAAAACCATTGTATTCTCTGGCCCTAAAACTCTATCTCAATATTTATATACTTTCCTAAAAGTTAAAAGGCAGGACCTAAGTCCTGCCTTTTAATTTCTTCGAAGTAAGTCGGCCTGTGAATCCATCTTCACTATGCGCTTAATCTATGCCTCCTGGTTGAGCTAGATTTACTGCTTAACCAAAGATATAGTCTTACTCGCTGAACCAGCAACTATGATTCTTGCGATGTATAGTCCGCTTTCAAAATTCTCGCCGATTGAAACACGCCCCAAATGCGCAGTCAACCTTTCAGTATGAACAAGCTGTCCCGTTGCGTTAAACACCTCCAACCTAGCATTTGAGTCATGCTCATGCAACTTATAATTGATAAAAAAGCTTGACGCCGACGGATTTGGTGAAGCTGAAACAAGTATGTTACTCAAAACTTCTGAAACGCCATTTGGATTTCCTTCAGTTATCAAGAAATAATCAATTGCCGCCTCAGCTAAGTATGTAAAGTTGAACGGTGTAGAACAATTGAACGAAATCGTCATATTTTCTGTTAAGGGCATAAATTGCGATAAGTCAACAGAACGCATGCTCCAACCCAAATTGTCAAAATCCTCAAACGGAATCGTGTCTATCCCGACAGTCTGAAACCCGTCCGACATAGTAACAAGCATATCACTAAAACCTGGATTCCCTTGCTGGGTGTCGATATTCAAATACCATGCATAAAATTGGAGAACCGGTGCATCGTATCCACTCAAGTCCATAACAGGCGAAGTTAAGTTGGCATTACCACCAATGAGAATTCCATTAAAAAAGTCGTCAGTATTACCAGTTACGTAACAATGATTTCCCAAGTCCTCTGGAACATCAAAATCAGGTGTAACAAGCAGATCTGCATCAGGAACAATAGCACCTAGTGGAGTTCCTAGCTCCCATTCCCCCGTGTTGCCATTGAAGAAACTATCCCACCCATGATCCAATGAAAAGATGTCTTCATAGCCTTCGGCAATTTCTAGATTAAGGTCTGCACTTCCTTCGTTGATCTGCTCTGCAGTAATGTAAGCCGTATGATGACCCCACTTTCCTGCGATAACATCGTATTCACCTTCAAAAAATGTATTCAAAACAAATACTCCAGCATCATCTGTAAGCACTTCATAGTCAAATTCCTCGTTTACAAGTCTGACAGTTGCAAAAGGAATCGGATCACTCGTTTCCTCATCTATCACTGTGCCACCAATTGAAAAAGAATCAAGTGGAGTGAGCTCAACATCTACCTCAACAATCTCTCCATTCACAATGTCCACAGAAACTGTCTCTGGGGTATAACCAGGTTTAGAATACGTGACATCATAAGTTCCTGAAATTGCATAACCAGTGGCATAATCTCCGCCAATATTCGTTTGATCTTCAACATTTGTAGACTCAACATTAACGTTTGCTCCACTAATAGCCAACTCTGTTACCGCGTCAGTTACCATGCCTTCTAGCCAACATGCATTCACATAATTCGGCTCCAAGACATACATTCCATTTCCAATATCTGAAATAAGAACTAAGCCTGAAGGCAAATAAGGATATGCTCCCCAAGCACCACTAAATCCAGTACTCTCAGGAATGAAGGTGTCAAAATTTCCAACTTCAATTAAATTAGAAGGATTCGAGCCATCCACTAGAATACATCCGTCCGTGTAATACGAGATAATTAACCAGTCTTCCCATACATGAACATTGTGAGGAATTACTCCGTCTCCTAAAGTTTCAAAAGGAAGAAAATCATCCAATTGAATAATATTCGTTGGGTCAGTAACATCGTAAGATCCCACTGGCGCATTGCCCTGCTCATCTGTAGTAAACAATATTGTGCCATCATCAGACAACCAACAATTGTGGGTAAACTCACCAGTCGTTACCTGATTCCCAAGGAATACCGTATTCGTTTTGTCGCTTACATCATAGATTCCAAAAACTCCATCATACACCTCGCAGGTATAAGCTAGGTTGTTGGCTGTATAAACATCATGTGCATAAACGTTCGGTCCTTTTCCAGCATATTCAGGCTGACCAGGATTCGTAAATACATCAACGTATATCATTCCGCCTTGGTTCACATCACAACCTGTGAGATAGGCATAACCCAATTCATCGATCCAAATATTGTGGCACGTAGATATCGTTCCTACTCCAGGAATATCTGGTGTCCAGCTGAAAGAACTTACATTATTTGGTAATTCAGTCAAGTCTATCACCTCAACTCCATTACCTGATTCGTTGGTCACATAAGCATACTCTCCCCAAGTTTTAATGTCGCGCCACGTTGATCCCAATCCGTTCAAAAAGAACAATTCAGTTGGGTTAGTTGGATCTGCAAGATCGACAATAGATACCC
>JBLHIB010000165.1:0-5510 GCA_047615865.1 Gammaproteobacteria bacterium | reverse complement strand
ACGGGATCGATTGAAATAGTGGCTAGCGGTGGGTATGGGGTTCATACGTTTAGTCTGGACGGCGCTGCTGCAGTCGAACAGGTAATGTTCGAGGCCGTTCCAGCTGGAGGTCACAACCTTGTGCTTATTGACGACAGTGGATGCCAGTTTGATACAACGTTTTTTTCTTTGGAGCAGCCGGATGAAATCGTCGTAGAAGTTATTCAAACATCGATTGGATGTGCAGGTGATTGTCTTGGGGAATTTAGCGCAAGCGCAAATGGAGGAGTAGTAGCCACGGATTATTCGTTTCATTGGTACGACAGTGAAGGGACAGCTCTCGACAGCACAGCGGTCATCGCAGACTTGTGTGCAGGCGACTATTCACTGCAGATCATGGACGATAATCTATGCGTCATCCAACTGAATGATCTCCCCGCTGAGGTCGCGGAACCAGGATTGTGGTATGCCGATAATGATGCCGATGGATATGGAGATAACACGATTAATCTGATCGATTGTCTGCAGCCAATTGGGTATGTTTCTTTAGACGGAGATTGTGATGATTCGAATGATGCTATTCATCCTGGTGCATTGGGTCAAGGCGATGCAGTGGATGCAGATTGCGACGGTAATATCGACCAAACTGAAACTACTTGTCCAGGAGATTACAATTTTGACGGATTGATCAATGCCATTGACTTGTTGATTTTACTGGGCAATTATGGATGCGATCAAGATTGTTTGCTAGACGCAAATGGGGATGATACAGTCGATACTTCTGAATTGCTCTTGTTCCTCGGGAGTTTTGGTCAAATTTGTTTGTGATCCGCCTTCTCTAGCTCTTTTTAAGACAAATATATTCGATTCTTCAAGGTCCAAAGTACCACAATCCTTAGACCCTATTCCCTACCTTCGCCCCATGGAGCGCAAGACACTTTTTGTTGATGTCATATTGCCTTTGGCTTTGCCGAAGTTGCTCACATACCGCGTGCCTTTTGAGCTAAATGACCTTGTCAAGCCAGGTATTCGTATTGTGGTGCAACTGGGAAGGGCCAAACTATATACGGGCATAGTGCGACGCGTCCATGAGTCGGTTCCCGAATACGCAGCAAAATATTTGGATGGAATCCTAGATGATGAACCCTTGGTCAATGAACGTCAGTTCAAACTGTGGGAGTGGATATCGGGATACTATTTGTGCACGATCGGAGAAGTGATGAACGCCGCTCTGCCTTCTAGTCTGAAACTCGCCAGTGAGACAAAAGTCGTGCTGAACGAAGATTGGAATCGAGATGACAGCGACCTGAGTGATAAGGAATTTCTTGTTACGGAAGCGCTTCAGCTCCAGCAGGTATTGACTTTGAAAGAGGTCTCTGAAATTCTCGATCAAAAATCTGTAATGCCTATTATCAAAAAGCTAATAGAGCATGGTGTGGTGTTCACAGAAGAAGATTTGCGCCAGCGTTATAAACCTAAAATTGAAGAATTTCTTTTGCTGACAGAAGATGGTTGCGATGACCACTATCTTCAACAGACATTTAATGCCTTGGAAAAGCGCGCTCCGAAACAATTGGAGATGCTCATGGCTTTTTTCCATCATACAGGAAGTGTCCCAAACGAAGAACGAGAGATTTCGAAAATAGTCCTACAAAAGGCAGTTAATGGTCAGAGTACGCTTACTCAAAAGCTTTTAGAACGTGGAGTTTTGAGAGTTGAGCAACGTGAAATTGGTCGTCTCGATGATAGCGAATTGGCTAGTTTGTCGCCGCGTAAGTTCAATGATTCTCAGGAAGTAGCCTACGATGAAATTCTCTCCCATTGGAAGGAAAAGGATGTCGTTCTCTTGCATGGTATTACTGGATCAGGTAAAACTGAGATCTATGTAAAGTTGATTCAGGAGGCTTTGGACAATGGCGGACAAGTGCTCTACTTGCTGCCTGAAATTGCTCTGACTACTCAAATTATAAACCGACTCAAAAAGTATTTTGGCGAACGAATAGGCGTTTACCATTCGAAATTCAACCAGAATGAACGCGTTGAAATCTGGAACGAGGTATTGAATAGGAAGTCAGGACGTTTTGATGTAGTTCTCGGAGCTCGTTCATCGATGTTTTTGCCCTTTACAGATCTACGATTGGTGATTGTGGATGAGGAGCATGAGTCATCGTATAAACAGTATGATCCGGCCCCGCGTTACAATGCTCGGGACATGTCGATGGTACTGGGGAAATTGCACAAGGCCAAGATTCTCATGGGATCGGCGACGCCTGCAGTTGAGTCGTATTGGAATGCGAAAGAGGGCAATTACGGACTGGTCGATCTGAAGCAACGCTATGGCGGAGTGAACCTACCGGAAATTCAATGCGCCGATATACGTAAAGAGCTGCAGCACAAGACGATGAAGGGGGTATTTACTTCCTTCCTTATCAATAAAATTGAAGATTCCCTCAAAGGTGGCGAGCAGATTATCCTCTTCCAGAATCGAAGGGGATATGCGCCGCTTTGGCAATGCAATGTGTGCGGGCATGTACCTGAATGCAAGCGGTGTGACGTAAAGCTCACTTACCACAAGCATAGCCATCAGCTGAAATGCCACTATTGTGGATACTCTCAAAATCCGCCAACGGAATGTGCTGCCTGTGCCTCTGCCGACATTAAAATGGTAGGCTTCGGAACAGAGAAGATTGAGGAGGAAATCGAAATCCTATTCCCAAAAGCGAAAGTCCAACGAATGGACTTGGATACGACACGTTCCAAGCATGGATACCAGCGTATTATCAACGACTTTGAAGTTGGCGAAATCGACATCTTGGTGGGAACACAAATGGTGACCAAGGGCCTTGATTTCGACAATGTGGGTCTCGTAGGAGTTCTGAACGCCGATCAAATGATCAACTTCCCTGACTTCCGGTCTTTGGAACGATCTTTCTCGCTGATGACACAAGTAGCGGGAAGGGCAGGACGCAGGCATAAACGCGGATTGGTAGTGATTCAGACTTACACTCCCGACCATTGGGTGATCCAAAAAGTGATGTCCAATGATTACGTCGGATTGTACGAACAAGAAGCCCTCGAGCGGAGGAATTTTCAATATCCGCCGTACTTCAGGTTGATCAAACTAGCCTTGAAACATCGAGATAGACACATCGCAGATATTGGAGTCATCGAACTTACCAATATGCTCAAAGAAAAGCTTGGGGAGCGTGTTCTGGGTCCTGAAACGCCTTATATCGGTCGAATCAACAATCTTTACATCAGGAACATCATGATCAAGATTGAACGAAATGTTTCTCCAAAATCGGTTAAGGGAATTGTAATGGAATCGATTGCAACTCTGAAGTCACAAACTGACTATAAGAGTGCACGGATAGTGATTGATGTGGATCCTGCTTGATTGTAGTTTCCGTGCAACAACCAATATTTATTCTACCACTTCACTTGATCATTTGCGCTTGTCGTTGAGCCCGCTAAAGATAAATAGAACAGTGCTGCTAGCTATGGCAAACGATCTTGTCTTAGGCAATCAATTTTATCAAAAGCAATGGCGGTTTGGATGAATCCCAAACCGCCATTGCTTTGTAAATTGGTATGTAGTTTTTATTCAATTCCTTCAATATGGAGAAGCTAAAGGACTTGAGCCTATGATTGATTTTTTATCTAGGCAAACTAATTGTTGTTGAGTCTTATGAATTACAATGCAGCTAAAGCCAAATCGTAATTCGGTTCGTCAATTGTTTCGGCTACTTGCTCAGTATATACAACTTCGCCATTTGGATTTATTACGACTATGCATCGTGAACTTAATCCTGCCAATGGGCCATCTGTAATCTCTAGGCCGTAGTCTTTGCCAAATTGGCCTGTATTAAAATCGGAAAGCATTACAACGTTTTCAATGCCTTCAGCACCACAAAATCGGCCTTGGGCAAAAGGTAAATCTCTAGAAATACACAAAACTGTTGTATTTTCAAGATCTGCTGCAGTCTTATTGAAGTTGCGAACTGATGTTGCACATGTCCCAGTATCAACACTTGGGAAAATATTGAGCACCAGACTCTTCCCTGGAAAGTCACCTAGTGTTTTTACAGATAAATCGGTGCTTACCAATTTGAAATCTTGAGCTGCACTGCCTACTGCAGGTAGTTCGCCGTTCGTATTTATTGCGTTTCCTTTTAGTGTGATTTTCGACATTTTGTATCTGTTAATTATTTACTTTAATCTATTGAGCAGTTTTTCTGCCACAAGTTTTGCTGAAGCTGGATTTTGTCCAGTAATTAAAAAACCATCTTCAACTGCATAAGCCGACCAATCAGCTTTTTGAGAATAGAGAGCACCATTTTCAGTCAACATATCTTCAACTAAGAACGGAACAATTTCTATTAATCCAGAAGCTGTTTCTTCAGAATTAGCAAAACCAGTTAC
The DNA here is from genome assembly GCA_047615865.1 of Gammaproteobacteria bacterium. Lineage (GTDB taxonomy): Bacteria > Bacteroidota > Bacteroidia > Flavobacteriales_D > Sanyastnellaceae > JADFAK01. The sequence goes on along the minus strand of JBLHIB010000165.1, from coordinate 1,109 downwards.
TTTTAACCCCTGAACTAAAGGCGTACCATCTAGTTTTTTGGTGTTCTTAAAGATCGCAGGAGCGTGACATGCGGCAGCTACTGGCTTGCCGGCATTGAAAAAGTCTTCAATTAAGGATATTGAGTTTTTGTCTTCTGCTAAATCCCACAATGGTCCATGTCCGCCTGGATAATAAATGGCATCATAATCTGCCACATTAACAGCTTCTAATTTTAGACTGTTAGACAATAATTCTTGCACTGTCGAGTCGCTTTCAAAACGTTTGGTGCCTTCGGTCTGATAATTTTCAGAAGCACTAGTAGGGTCCATCGGAGGTCTTCCTCCTTTTGGCGAGGCTATAATAACTTCAACGCCATTATCAGTTAATAAATAGTAAGGGTCCGAGAATTCTTCAAGCCAGAACCCGGTCTTAGACCCAGTATCTCCTAAGTCTTCATGGCTTGTTAATACGAATAATACTTTTTTAACAGCTACTTGTTTTTTAGTAATTGTGTCTATTTCTGTTTGCGCGAGGGATTCTGTATTATTTCCACAAGCAGAAAGTAAAGTAATGGCTAATGCCATTAATGTTGCTGAAGTTGTTTTCATTGTTTTTGATTCAGTAATGTTGTTTTTTATGATCAATGTCTAGTTTATCTTGATGACAATTTTCCCTTTCGCTCTTCCCGATGCGAGGTGCGTAATCGCTTCGATACTCTCAGAGAATGGATAAACTGTATCAATGATTGGTTTGATTTTTTCGTCTTCAATCATAGTCTTAATTTCACTTAAGTGAAGTCCGTTGGGGTGCATGAAAATGAACTTATAAGAAGCTTCTTTGGCAGTGCTTAGGGTAGCTAGATCTTCTGGCAATTTGTAGTCGGCCATACCGAACATTTTGGCACTTTCTTCATCCAATGGGCCAACGACGCTTACTACTTTCCCACCTTGCTTGACCACTTCAAAGGCTTCCGCAGTATAGTTCTGACCAAGGGTGTCAAACACGATATCCGCATCTTTCACAATGGCTTTGTAGTCCTCGGTTTTGTAATCGATTACTCTGTCGGCTCCCAGTTCTTTAACCCAAGCTACATTGTTGGTGCTTGTGGTGGTGTACACATAAGCTCCTT
>JBLHIB010000164.1:0-5921 GCA_047615865.1 Gammaproteobacteria bacterium | reverse complement strand
GGCAGGGACAGACTTGCTAGAACCCATGTATGCTTTTGAGATAAAGGCACATCAAGATTTCTTGGGGCCTGTGTCGAGTGATTTGAATCAGATGATGGCGCAGTTGAATGCCCCTGTTTTTCAAGATGACTTCTTCACAATTACCGGCCGGGTATCTGTAGACAAGGCAATGAACTACAGCATTAAGTTCAATGCTACGACATCTGGAAAAGGCCGATTGAAGTTCACGAATGATGGGTATGAGAAGACCACGACGAGCGATGAGAAAATCCGCGCATTCAAAGGCGTATCACCCTTGGACGAATCTCAATGGATCCTTCACAATAGGGGAGCGTTTAAAGCTGATGAGCGCTAGTTGACTGCAGCCAATACTGACTTTTACACCAATGCGATATGCTCTTTTCGACTGCTTTCAATAAGTGAAGCAGTTGTTCGAGCCAAATTCAGGCACAAAATAGGTTGAGGAGAACACATGATCAATAACCCGAGTCATATATTCTCCTCAACATGCAATCTAAACTGGGAAGGTTTAGTGGCTAATCTGAATTTTTTGAGTCAGTAGTTTACCGCTTATTTCGACATGCACTATGTACATGCCATTCGGCAAATGACTTACCTCTAAATTTTTAATATTTCCATTCTCAGTGAGCACTTTGCGTCCTGCGATGTCTCGGATAACGCAGTGGTCTATCGGACGATTTGTTTTCAGAAACAGCGTCGATGAACTTGGATTCGGGTACAAACTGAATTCAATCGGGTTGTTTTCGTAAATAGAGTTATAGTGATTCTCTAAACTTTCTATGTACTCCTGATATTCTTCAGGTGTGATAAAGAACACGTACATCCAAGCTGAATAAAAATTCGAAATGTCTTGATGTGTATCGGCCAATTCCTGCGCTTCATTGTCAAATTCATCGGTACCAAATGAGAACTGACCAAAAATCTCCATCATGGTGCTTTCATCCGAACCACATACCCAAGACCATTCGCTGTCGGCAGTGATATCCATAATAATCCAGAGCTTAACATCTTGACCTGTTACAATACCCGAGGCGTTTACATTCGAGACAAATCCGTTCCAATCAATGCTCTCCGGATCGGCATCCTCCCACGAATCTCCAGCGGTATTGGAAAATCCCCATAAATCAAAGCCTTGAATCGGTTCATGGGTCTCTGCATCAACAAAAGCTACCCAGAGAATATCATTTCCATTGCCGAGCGCGTCTGTGATGCCGCAGCTGCAAAAGTCATTCGGATTGCCGCCGAACATGTTTAAATTGGCGATTTCAATAATCAAGTTGCAATTTAGTGTGTCGGCTAGAATATTAACTCGAATCGAATCGGGATGGAAGTCCACACAGGCAGCTGATCGCTGACTAAATCCGGTACAAAGGAGTAGGGTGACAAAAAGAGTCAAAAGTATTTTCATAGTGTATGTTTTAGTTTGGTAGCAATCAAATTTCAGACTCTGAAGAGCCCATCTATATGATTTCCTTTAAGATGTCATTTTGGTCATTCAAGTTGTCCATATGTTCGTGTTTCTATGCATTGAGTCGGTTTCTAAATGGTCATTTTCACTATAAATGGATGTCTTAAAAGGGGGTAGGGCGCATGCGCGCAAATGGTAAGAATAGTGTCGTATTACCGACTTGCTTAGAATCTCTTTGAATTGGGTGACGATTAAGCGGACGATTGAATTAACTTTGCCGGCATTATGGAGGAGATAACATTTGAAGATTTCGAGCTTAATCGTCCCTTGAAACAGGCAATTGATGACTTGAAATATGAGCGACCAACTCCTATTCAAACTGAAGCGTGGCCTATTATTCGTTCGGGTAAAAACGTAGTGGGTATTTCGCAAACAGGCACGGGTAAGACCACAGCGTTTATGCTGCCCCTTTTGCAAGACTTTAAATATTCTAAGCAAATATCTCCAAGAATATTGGTGATTGTGCCTACACGTGAGTTGGTAGTCCAAATTGTTGAAGAGATAGAGAAACTGACCAAATACCTGAGTCACCAAATTGTAGGTGTCTATGGTGGTGCCAATATCAGTGCGCAGGCTCAAGACGTTCAGCAAGGAGCAAGTATTGTCGTCGCAACTCCAGGACGCTTGTATGATCTTGTCCTAAATGGTGCGCTGAAACTCAAGGCAATTCAGAAACTCGTCATTGATGAGGTAGATGTGATGCTAGACTTGGGTTTTCGGTTTCAGCTCACTAGTATTTTCGATCTCTTGCCAGAGAAACGTCAGAACTTGATGTTTTCTGCGACTATGACTTCCGATATTGAGGAGTTGATAGAAGAATTCTTTGTTACGCCTGAAGTTATAGAGATAGCAGTGAGTGGAACTCCGCTTGATAACATCATTCAGAGCTCTTATGCGGTGCCGAATTTTTATACAAAGGCCAATCTTCTAAAACTCCTACTGAGAGATAAAGAGCAGTTTAAAAAGACTTTGGTCTTCGTTGCTTCGAAAAAATCAGCCGACCGCCTATATGAGACCATTGGCTCATGGTTTTCATCTCGTATGAGTGTAATTCATTCCAATAAGTCTCAGAACGCCCGATTTGGTGCTGTTGATGCTTTTGAAAAAGGAAAAATCAACATTCTAATTGCCACTGATGTCGTAGGACGTGGAATTGACTTCGATGGAGTTTCTCACGTGATCAATATTGATACTCCTGATTTTCCTGAGAATTACATGCACCGCATTGGGCGAACAGGAAGAGCTGAGAAGAAGGGACATTCGATAATCTTTTTCACCGAAAATGAAGAAGAGTATAAGTGTGCTATCGAAGAAATGATGGATTATGAAATTCCTCAACTTCCTTTGCCAGAGGACTTGGAAATTTCGTATCAAAAAACTCCTGAAGAAAGACCTCAGGAGAAGATTATGAAAAGCCCGCATCGGAATTCAAAGAAACTAGCATCCGGGAAGGCATTCCATGACAAGAAGGACAAAAACAAAAAGATCAATCTAGGCAACAGCTGGAAAAGCGACGTAGCCAAGAAATACAAAAAGCCTAAGACACGCGGTGATAAGGGTCAGAACAATGCGAAGACCCGCTAAGTATCCTTAATCGAGTCGATCTCTTTATTTTCTCTAATAGCAGCAGTTAAGCAACCCGTGTTCTTTGACTGCATTTGAATTAGTCTCCGAAGATTGAATTACCAGATTCCATTTCAGTCACTAAAACCATAGCGGGTCCATCAATGTACGCATAGATGCTGCTCACATTGGTGCCAGTATCAATTGGGGAAACCTAGGTGTGTTGCCCGAATAATTCGAAATTGACGCACACCAAAATCAATAAAGTTACTAGCTGATTTAGTTTCCTTTCCATATTTTCAGTTTATCTTAATGAAAGGTATGGATGCAGTGCGATATATAATTGTTTTTGTAAATGTTGATGGGCTAGAATGATTCGGTAATTATACGCTTCCATATTTCGTTAATTTCACCGCATGAGCCTAGACGCACATCAGAAAATTGTAATTCGTGGAGCGAGAACGAATAACCTCAAGGATATCAGCCTAGATATCCCCCACAACAAGTTCATTGTGGCGACTGGGATTTCGGGTTCGGGAAAGTCTAGTTTGGTTTTCGATATACTCGCTAAGGAGGGGCAACGAAGGTATTTTGAAACCTTGCCGTCTTTTGCCCGGCAATTCATGGGTAAACTCAATCGCCCGGATGTAGATGCGCTTGAAGGACTTTCTCCAGTGATTGCGATTGGCCAGCAAACATCAGGAATGCACGTGCGTTCAACAGTAGGCACTATGTCTGATGTTTATGACTTGCTGCGCCTGCTCTATTCGCGGACAGGCATAACCAAAGAGCCTATAAAACTTTCACGTTCGCTTTTTTCATTCAATACAGAAAGTGGGAAATGTCCGCGTTGCAATGGAGTTGGTCAAGAAGAGGAAATTGACTTAGACCGACTGATCAGTCATTCCGAGAAGACTATTCGTGAAGGAGCGCTGGCGCCTACTTTGCCTACAGGATATATCATGTATTCCCAAGTAACAATTGATGTCCTGAATCAAGTGTGTCAGGCGGAAGAGTTTCATGTCGATATTCCGTGGAATGAGCTTACTGATGATCAACGCCATGTTGTTCTGTACGGTAGTCAGAAAATCAAAGTACCTTTTGGAAAGCACAGTCTAGAATCTCGACTCAAGTGGACAGGTATAAAGGCCAAACCCCGCGAAGAAGGATACTACAAGGGCATGATTCCTATCATGACTGATATTCTGCGAAGAGATCGAAACGCCAATATTCTCAAGTACGTCTGCTCAGTTGCCTGCAAGGAATGTCAAGGTACTCGGCTCAGTGGCGATGCTCTGAGCGTTGAAGTTCACGGCAAGTCTATTGCTGAACTGGCCAGTTTCGAGTTGAATGAACTCGCCGAATGGGCTAGAAGTAAAAAATGGGATACGACAGGCGCTCGTATAATTGAGAGGATTGAAAGTCAGCTCATCTTATTGGCCGACTTGGGCTTGGGGCATCTTCAAATAAATCGCTCGGCAAAAACACTTTCAGCCAGCGAAATTCAAAGAATACGTGTTGCCAATCAAATTTCGGCTTCCTTGAGCAATGTCCTCTACGTTTTTGATGAGCCGTCGATTGGTCTGCATCGTGAGGAGAACATGAGAATGATCCACTATTTCCAGGAGCTCGTGAAGAAGGGGAATACAGTTATTGTCGTGGAACATAATCTAGATACGATAAGAAAGGCCGAGCATATCATTGACATTGGCCCGAAGGCTGGCTTCAATGGAGGTGAACTGCTTTTCAATGGCTCACTTTCCTGGTTCGTCAAGGATGAAAAATTGAAGGGAGTTAGCGCTACTTATGACGCAATTACTCAGTCGGAGAAAGTTTTTGTTGCCAAGGAAATGGCAGGAATCAAGGGTGTGATGAGCCTCAAGGGGTGCCACAAGAACAACCTCAAAAACATTGATATCGACTTTCAGCTGGGCCAACTCAATGTTGTGAGCGGTAAGTCGGGTGCTGGAAAGTCGAGTTTGGTAAAGGGCACTTTGCTTCAGGCGGTCCAAAAACATCTAGGTGTCGAAATTGATGATGAACCAAAGCTAGAAGGGCATGAGAATATCGACGCCATCAACAAACTGGTCTTCATTGATCATTCACCGATCGGAAAAACCCCACGAAGCAATCCAGCGACATACCTGGGGTTGTCGGATCATATTCGCGATCTCTTTGCTGGGACAGATGCAGCCATAGAGCAAAGCTATTCGAAGTCTCGGTTTTCATTCAACAACAAAGGAGGACGCTGCGAAACATGCCAAGGAGCAGGGAAAACGCAAATAGGCATGCACTTTTTGGGGAATGTGGACTTGCTATGTGGAACCTGCGATGGCCGTCGATTTAACGAGGAAACGCTAAAGGTCAGATACAAGGGTAAGTCAATCTCCGATGTTTATCGGATGTCTGTCAAAGAAGCATTGGTATTCTTTGAGGATCAGAGAAAAGTGAGTTCAGGGCTGAATGTTCTGTATGAAATTGGTTTGGGATACCTGACTTTGGGCCAATCTTCTACGACTCTTTCTGGCGGAGAGGCGCAACGCGTTAAAATTGCCAATCAGCTTCAAAAGAAAGATACAGGCGACACTTTGTATATAATAATAGAGCCAAGTATCGGTCTGCACCACAGCGACGTCAAGTCTTTACTCGCCATGTTCGAAACGATCAAGCTACACGGGAACACGATCGTTTGCGTTGAGCAGAATGAGCAGATAATTCAATTCAGTGACTGGCATATTGAACTCGGACCCGAGAGTGGGAAAAAGGGTGGAGGAATAGTTCATCAAGGGATACCCACAGCTGCTGTCGAGAAGAAATTCAAGGCAGAATATCAAGGGGGGATAGCAGAATTGAATAAGGAAATTATACT
>JBLHIB010000163.1:0-5980 GCA_047615865.1 Gammaproteobacteria bacterium | reverse complement strand
CAACAATTCCACACATGAATAATAGGGGTTAATGTGATTGAGCTAATTAAAAGTAAGCTCGTATTACTCCTTGACGAATGTAAAAATAATTCAAGCGCTACTCTGAATATGTCAGAATAAGTCTCATGTTTTTCGAGGAATCGTCTGTTGATGTGGAGGGTCCGTTTAAAACGACCCTTCTTGCAGATACTGCTCCATTATTAGATATCAAAGTCATTCCTCGATCTGGGCGTTCTCCTTTTATGATTTCTTGAAGATAACGAGTGATAATGAATCTGTACTCTTGATTGACTTCATCATACGCACCTCCTTGATTGAAACTAAAAGTAGAGGCATCGGGCATTTCAACAGTTTCGCCATCCGCGTCCAACGTTCGCGTGAATAAGAATGACTGGTTTGGAAAACGATCGCCTTCAAGCAACGTTGCGGGAACAATAAGCTCAGCCTTGTTCACAATTATAGTAGTATCCGTTCTGAAATCATCAATAAATGGAAATTTGATTCCAGTTTTAACACAGGCCCCAGCTCTCACATAGGTGTGTGGATTAGCCCTTAATGTATCAACAGCCTGCAAAGCCGAAAGTTCTTGAGTATAGTCATGTTCCCAAGAGGTAAAACGAGCACAACTTGAATTCAAATCAAATATATATTGAAGCGTATCGGCCTCAGCTCCAGTGCGTCTGTAATACATAGTCATATTGGACAATGCATTTGTAAGATCCAATTGCAGGATGGCTGCGTCTGTCGTAAGAGACTGGATATGCAGTCCTGCGAAGAATTCACTAAATATTACATTATTGGATAAGGAATCAGTACCCGATGCGGCAATAAGTTGGTCGCCCAAACTAGTCACGAGCGGAATACGAAGCAAGCCTTCGACACTTTCTCCATCTATTATTGTCGTAGCATTTGGATCAATGACGGAAGGATCAAAAGTATTTTGAACCAAGTTGACCGGATTGAACGCTACTTTTTGGTTGGAGTAGTAGACACTATCTATGAACAATTGTTCTTCTATTTCATGGATAGAGAAATACTGAGAATTTCTCGGTCCATATATGTCTTCACCGTATGCGATGGACAGAATAATAGAATCTACTTCCAATAAATCAAGATCACCAAAGTCTACATTGCTGCTTGTCAGACGAAACTGTGTAAATATGCTGGCTGAGGACTTTCCAAATATTGCATCCATTTGATTGCCTAGCATACTTCTCGAAAAATCATCCATACGGAGAGAGTCTTCGATAAGAGTATAAGCTTCAATGGAAACAGTATCCGTTTGGATGGCGTTCAGAATGTCTTCTTCTGGCTGTAGGCCCAATCCAATGTTTTGCTCAGGTTTTTTGCAACCGGTTGTACCTACCGCAAAAGCGAGCAAAAGAAAAGCGGCGGCACGAAGCCGCCGTGATGTTTTTATCATGTTCGGAGTCTCTTATTCTTCTTCAACCAGCACTGACTTTCCCAGTAATACCTCGTCGTAAAATTGGTCGACTTGGTTTACAATGGTGTCATTGTCTGAATGTGCGAGAAAAGGCTTGTTCAAGCTAGAGATATAATCAGCGGTTTCTTTATCAATTTCTGGTGAACCCTGAACAACGGCATCCGAATATTGAATTGCAATCTTGTTCATTCCCAAAAGATCTGGTGTCTCAAGGGCTGCAACATCTGCTTTATCAACACCGTCAAGTACGACTTTGTCAATCATACCTTTGTCTAAAGTCTGCATTTCTTGATCGAACGTTGAGTAAACCAACTTCGTGTCTGCAAAATGGGGATCCTCATTGTACATCTTTCGAACATACATCGGCATTAAAGCAGTCATCCATCCGTGGCAGTGAATAATATCAGGTGCCCAACCGAGTTTCTTAACGGTCTCCAAAACGCCTCTTACAAAGAAGATTGCTCGTTCATCGTTATCCTCATGGAACTTACCTTTCTCGTCAGTGAAAACGGTCTTTCTATGAAAATATTCTTCATTATCGATAAAATATACCTGCATACGTGCTGTAGGTATAGATGCGACCTTGATGATTAGAGGATGATCACTGTCATTGATGATCATGTTCATACCCGATAGTCGGATAACTTCATGAAGCTGATGACGGCGCTCGTTAATTTTTCCAAACCTGGGAGTAAATACTCTGATTTCCTTCCCTTTATCATGGATTCCTTGTGGCAAATAACGACTTACGTGTGAAATCGCTGTTTCCGGTAAAAAAGGAGTAATTTCCTGAGATACATATAATACGCGTGCTTTCTCCATACAGTGCTACAAATTTTCAGTCTATTCCTTTCACAAAAGTACGCATATTTGTGCGTTTATTCAAATATATCATATAGCTTTGGCCGCTTGCCCTCTTCTTAAATAACCAGTTTTGAAGATCTTTCAACACATCTCTAGCCTACTCGAATGGCGTGATTCTATCGACGAATCAGCACGTACCGTTGGTTTTGTTCCCACAATGGGAGCCTTACATACAGGCCATCAATCGCTCATTATCCAAGCAAAAAAAGATTGCGACATCGTTGTTTGCTCGATTTTTGTAAACCCCGCCCAGTTCAATGAAGTTGATGACCTAATTAAATACCCAAGAAAACCTGAATTAGACAGCAAAATGCTCCAGGAATGTGGATGTGATGTCCTTTTTATGCCTGATTCAAGTGAAATTTATCCAAACAAAAGCGAAAAGCCAACCTTGGAATTTGGCAATTTATCATCCATCCTAGAAGCTGCTTTTAGACCGGGTCATTTTGAAGGTGTGGCACAAATTATAGATATACTCTTTTCCCAGACGAGACCGACTAAAGCCTATTTTGGAGAAAAAGACTTTCAGCAACTTGCAATTGTCAAAGCTTATAGTGCAGTGCACCATCCCAAAGTTCAAATAATTCCTTGTCCTATTATAAGGAGTGCCGATGGGCTTGCCTTGAGTTCGCGAAACGAATTACTCTCTTTAAAAGAAAAAAATGAGGCTTTGGTGCTCAGTAAGATTCTTTACATGATGGGAGAATTGAGTTTGAAAATGAGCCCAAAAGAAGTCAAAGAATGGGTCTATGACTATTTTGAAAACCAAAGCACTTTGGACTTAGAGTACTTCGAACTAGTGCATGCCGATAGTTTTGATCCACTGCTTCTTTGGGATGATGCTGGAGTAGCTCTTATCGCCGCTTTTTGCGGAGAGGTTCGTCTCATTGATAACCAAAGATTATCGCCTTTATTGAAATTGGACCTGGACTCAGAGCATCTGCAACGCCAAATTGGTTAACTTTGCTTTTCAAACAAAGATCATGGTTGCTTCAATTTTACTTTTCAATTTCCTCGGACCAGAAATGCTTGTCATTCTAGGTGTGGTTGTATTGCTTTTTGGAGGTCGCAAGATTCCTGAATTGATGAAAGGATTTGGTAAGGGCATCAAGGAATTCAAAGAGGCTACCAAGGACGAGTCTGATCCTGAAAAGCTCAACGATAAATCTGAATAATTTCCTTTTTTATCTATGCCACAGGGGCAAATGCAAAATTAGGTAAGTTCAGTAATGTGTTCCAGTCCATAGTAAATGCCTCGATTGCACGCAATTATTTATCAAAAGCTAAAACAATTTCACACTGGCCTATTCATAACAATTCTCGCATTTTTACGTAGTTTAAGTAAATTCGCTCTTGTGGGTTTTCCATGAAGATTAAACAGACGAAGGATGAGAGGGATATTCATGTTTACATTGGCTTTGCTAGGTTTCCAGACGGTTTCAGGTCAGGCCGACACGCTCATTTATCAAAGTGACACCATCATTGTCCAACATGATGATCCGCAATTAGCCGCTTTCGACAGCATGCTAGTAGCGACATATGCCAATCATTTTTGTTTTACGTCCGACACTCTTTTCCTGAATGTATACGACTTTGCTCAAGATTCGATTCCTAAAATTGAACCTAGCGAAATGGCAAGACGCCTGTCGATTCTCAATGCTGAATCTGAATTTGACTTGCTGTGGAATGATGATGTCGAGAAGTTCATCTACCTATATGCTGAGAGACGACGAGGCCTCACTGGAAGAGCTTTGGGTATGGCCGAGCTGTATTTTCCGATTTTCGAAGCGAAACTCGATGAATATGATCTACCACAATCATTGAAATATTTACCGATCATCGAATCGGCACTTAACCCTAAGGCTCGAAGCAGAGCTGGGGCAGTAGGCTTATGGCAATTCATGTATGCTACAGGTAAAATGTATGGTATGAAGAGTAATTCCTTCATTGACGAACGCATGGATCCCTATTTGAGCACGGATGCTGCCTGTAAGTATTTAAAGAAATTGCATGGGATATATGATGATTGGAGCTTGGCTCTCGCTGCTTATAATTCTGGACCAGGCAATGTGAACAAGGCGATTCGTCGTGCAGGAGGAGTTAAAGATTATTGGGCAATTCGACCTTATTTACCTCGTGAGACTCGCGGGTATGTGCCTGCGTTTATTGCTGTGAACTACGTCATGAATCATGCTGAGGATCATAACATATTTCCTATTGCCCCAGACTATAGTTTTTACGCATGTGATACCATTCATATAAGAAGCGAACTTCGTTTCGACCAAGTATGCGCCTTCACGGGTATAGGAATGGAAGACTTAGAATACTTGAACCCAAGGTACAAGCGAAATGTAATTCCTGCCAACAATAGAAATAACGTATTGTGCATACCTGTGGAGTACGTGGGTGTCTATTTAGCCAATGAAGACAGCCTTTTTGCCTATTCGCCTTCGCAGAAACAAGAGTATGAATCACCAGGGGAAGAGGAAACGCACATCGTACGCAGGGGAGAGGTTTTAGGTAAAATTGCCCAAGACCATCATGTGAGTGTTTCTTCCTTGAAAGAATGGAATAATCTCAGGTCTAATACCATCCATCCGGGCCAAAAACTGGTTGTATTTACCTCAAAAAAAGACCCCAAAAAGAAAGTAAAAGAACCTAAGAAACCATTGCCTATTATGGCAGATGGTGAGTTTCAATACCATGTTGTTCAATCGGGTGATACTTTGTGGGATATTGCCAAGTTGTATGACGGTGTTTCAGTAGATCAAATTGAACAATTAAACAGTGGCATTAACGTTAATCGATTGAAACTCGGACAAAAAATTAAAATCCAGAAAGTTGGATGATACGATCTGCAATCTATTTAATCCTTAGTATTCCTTTGCTTTTTCTTGCTTCATGCAACGAGTCAGCTAAATCATCATACGATATGTTGCCCGGCGCTAGTGGTCGCATTGGAGAGGTGATAGTCGTGATGCCCGATAGTCAATGGAACGGCATTGCGGGTCAAGCAATTCGCGATGCTTTTTACGCTTCTTATGACTTACTTCCGCAGCACGAACCCTGTTTTGACCTGAAGCATCAGGACCCGCCTACTTACGGTCGTTTTTTCAGAGAACACCGGAATGTTCTGATGGTATTGATAGAAGACCATATTGATAGCCAAGTAGCGAGCACAAATGAAATACTTAATAAACATTCTAAAAACCAACGAATTGTTGAGGTGCGCGCCAAAAACACAAGTGATTTTCTAGAAGAATTCCAGAGTAAATCAGGACTCATACTCGAGAAATTTCATGATGCCGAAATTGCACGAGCTACAAACATGAATGCAGGAAAGGTCAATCCACTCGCCCACGAGATACTTGATGCCAAGTTTGGAATAGAAATGGATATCCCCACATCTTTTACTGAGATCGTAGGTGACTCTGCGTTTTCATGGTTTAAAAAAAATTGGGATGAGCGCAATCCTGAATTGGAGAAAGCGATCGTGGTATACAGCTATCCCTATGTGTCAGATTCGGCATTTAGTATTTACTCGATAATTGAGAATAGAGACCGCATATTGGGTGAGTACATCCATGGAAGCAGAGCTACGACTGATATGATCACAGAGCATTTTTACGAACCATTGTTGGATACAATTGATGTAGGCGGTAGATTCACGGC
>JBLHIB010000162.1:0-5990 GCA_047615865.1 Gammaproteobacteria bacterium | reverse complement strand
CCCTGAGAGATCATGCAAACTCAATTCTGCACTTTCCTTCCAATTTCCACGCACAGTGAGCTTACCTCCCACTGGATTCGGAGCTACGGTCACTGTAACTGGCTTTTGTTCTTCAACTGCTACACCCACCTCTTCAAGCAAACCAGGACGGAATAACTCGATATTGGTGCGCATCATATTGATTTGCTCGTAGGTGAACATATTGTAACACTCCCCTTGGTTGTAGTCCATGTAATTCTCAATCATGTCTGGTAAATCTCCCTCACCATCATCGCACGTGTTATTTGAATAGTCACATACAAAATTGGCAGAGGTAGCTGCATTTGGCGTGTCTTCCAAACCATCGTCCTCAGCACATCCATCAAAAAAGCCATCTGCCCATATGTGTCGCAGACCTAAGTAATGTCCTATTTCATGGGTTGCTGTGCGTCCTCTTTCGTTGCCTTCTAGATTGTCGTCCATACCTTGTGGATTGTTCCTTCCCACGGTTGCATAATGCAAGACCACACCTTCTAGGCCCGGGCTCGGAGCCGAGGTTCCTTCTGGCCAATTTGGAGCTCCTTCTGGCGGATAGGCATAGCCGAAAATCTGCCCAAAAAGCGACTCTTCCAGGTTGCACACCCATATATTGAGGTAGTGATCAGTATCCCATGCATCGGCACCGTTGGTTTCCGACGACTTAACGGCATCCAGTGTTGAAAAGTCAAAAAAGTCAAGTTGAAAACCTGAAACAGCAGATTCAACGCGATCAATTCCATTTGTAAGGTTTCCCTCAGGATCAACTTCCGCCAAGAAAAATTCGATTTCTGCATCTGCAGCGACATCTAGGAACTCGTCTCGAGTTAAGTCAGCATCTGCGTTCATGCGCCGGTAGTCTTCATTGAGGACATCCAGCTGAGAAAAAATGACTGAGTCGTGAAGATTCTGATAATCTTGGTTCCAAACTATGTGAAAAACTACAGGTATTTGGATGATTTCGTCGGCTCTTTGTTCGTCCATATGACGCTCAAGGGCATATCGGTAAGCTTCATTCCAGCGGACAGCCTTTCCATCTTTTTCTGACTCAAGCAACAAATCAAATCCGCAGCCGACGTGCTGTTGAGCCGTCAGCGAGCATACAAAAACCAGCAAAGGGAAGAGTAATATTTTTTTCATAGTGATAGATTCAGCATGGAAAGATAAGTGATTGTTCGTTTTTACATGACATTCCTTCGCATATTTGTGGGGAACGAACTAGCAACTTGTACCCAAAATTTAGCATGACAGAAAAAAGAATACGAAAAATGGTGCCCGGATCTTGGCGAGAAAAACTGCACGAAATCATCTTCGAGGCCGACACGAAATTGGGCAAGAGATTTGACATAATTATTCTTTGGGCCATTATCCTCAGTGTGGTCGTGGTCATGCTTGAAAGCGTTAACTATATTCAGGAAGACTATGGCTCACTTATATTTATTATTGAGTGGTTCTTTACTATTCTGTTTACCATTGAGTACATCGCCCGTATCATTACTGTTAATAAGCCTATCAAGTACATTTTCAGCTTTTTCGGATTGGTGGACTTGCTTTCCATCCTACCATCTTTTATCGGATTAGTTTTCACAAACACCCATTCACTGCGAGTCATTCGCATATTACGCCTGATGCGGATATTCAGAGTTTTGAAGCTATTTGGTTTTTTGAATCAAGCCAAGGTGTTGCGAGATGCGCTGGCGACCAGCAAACAAAAGATCATGGTCTTCCTTTTGGCAGTGCTTCTACTTGTAGTCGTTTTGGGCACAGTCATGTACATCATTGAAGGTCCAGACGCAGGATTCACCTCTATTCCGAGGAGTATTTATTGGGCCATTGTGACGCTTACGACAGTGGGATACGGTGACATCACTCCGGCATCGGCCCTTGGACAGACTGTCGCATCACTGGTAATGATTTTAGGTTACGCCATCATCGCAGTACCCACAGGAATAGTTACCTCTGAAATGGTAAAAGGAGATGGAATCAAGAGGACGAATACACAAGTATGTAAATCTTGCAGTCGGGAAGGGCATGCAAATGACGCAAAATTCTGCAGGTTTTGCGGCGATGAATTATAAGATTGCATTTCCTTTGAAAGTTGCCTGTGTGCGGTTTGAAACTTCCAATTTTATATAGAGCGACTTCAGGTGCGTTTTCACAGTATTCACTGAGATCTCGAGTTCTTTGGCAATTTCATCGTTCGTTTTACCCAAGCGAAGAAGCAGTAAAACATCTCGTTGTCGCTGAGTTAGGTCAAATTGATTTTTAGCCATAGGGGAATTAATTTGCAGCAATTAGGCGATTCCTTCCCGTATTTCGTTCACCCGCTTGGGTGATTTTCGTTAAAGTTCATCAAGATTTAGCCTTTGGCAAATGCTTTTTCAAAGGCTTTCGTTTTAGAGTTGGTGAATATCCGACTCAACTCTTATATTAGCGTATCTCATCGGCACTTATGAGCTGAAGAGCACCAAATAAAAAAGAACCCATACAGCTAAGGACAAAGTCCTCAAGCTACTCCATAATAGAATTACAACGAATGGATACTCCTACAAGACTTTTCGACTTCCCCTACTATCAACTTGAGAATTTCCCAATGGAAATTTCGATGACTTCCAAAGTTGATGATCAATGGAAACCTTATTCTACGCAATCGCTGATAGACCATGCGTGCATGATCTCGCGAGGTTTGTTGGAAATGGGGGTAAAACCTGGCGAAAAGATTGCCTTGATTTCACACAACAACAGATGTGAGTGGAATATAATGGACATCGGGACTTTGCAGATTGGAGCTATTGACGTTCCTATTTATCCTACGATGAGTCCTGAGGACTTCAAGTATATCCTGAACCATTCCGAGGCCAAGTACTGCTTCGTAAGCAATGAAGATCTTGCACAAAAAGTAAATAGTGTTCGCGATCAAATTCCTTCTCTACAGGATGTTTTCACCTTTGAAAAAGTACCTGGTCAGCGCAATTGGCAGGAAGTGCTTGATCTTGGCAAGAGTGATACTCGCCAAGGAGACGTGCAGGCCATTATGGACGCGGTTAATGCCAAAGATTTGGCGACACTGATCTACACTTCAGGAACTACAGGACTTCCAAAAGGAGTCATGCTATCGCACGAAAACATAGCAACTAACGCTGTTTATTCAGCCGAGAGACTTCCTCAATTCGTTGCAGGAAAATCTCGCGCGCTGAGCTTTCTTCCGGTGTGCCATATTTTCGAAAGGATGATGCACTACCTCTACTTTTATTCAGGGGCAAAAATATACTTCGGTGAGAGTTTGGAGACGATCAAAGCAGACCTAGCGCTAGCTCAACCTCATGCTTTCTCTGCTGTACCTCGACTTCTAGAGAAATTTTACGATGGAATTTTGGCCAAAGGCTCGGCTGCGGGGGGGATTAAAAAGACACTCTTTATGTGGGCTGTTGGACTTGCCCTTAAATGGGAGCCAGACGGAAACAATGGAGCTTGGTATGAATTTCAATTGAAGCTGGCTCGAAAACTGGTTTTTTCAAAAGTAAAAACTGCTTTGGGACTCACCGAGATAGGCGCGGTAGCTTCTGGAAGTGCTGCTCTTCAGCCCCGGCTCGCTCGTTTTTTCAATGGAGCCGATATCCCTGTCTACGAAGGGTACGGCCTTACTGAGACTTCTCCAGTTGTGACTGTAAACACTTTGAATCAGCCTCACTTGCTACGTCCAGGATACGTGGGAAAAACCATTACTGGCTGTGAAGTGAAGATTGCCGAAGACGGTGAGATCCTGTGCAAAGGGCCGAATATCATGTTGGGATATTACAAAGAACCAGAAAAGACGGATGAAGTGATCAAGAATGGATGGTTTCACACGGGTGACATTGGTTTAGTTGAGGATGGGTTTCTTAAAATCACCGATCGAAAGAAGGAAATATTCAAGACCAGCGGTGGAAAATACGTAGCACCTCAGTTGATTGAAAACTCGCTCAAAGCTTCTCCTCTTATTGAGCAATGCATGGTAATAGGTGAGTCACAGCGCTTTCCAGCAGCTTTGATTGTTCCATCTTTTGACGGCCTTCGAACTTGGTGCCAGCGTCACAACATTGAATACACCACCGATGCCAAAATGATTGAAAATGAGACGATCAAGGCTCGGATTTGGAAGGACATTCAGAAAACCAATGAAGGCTTCGGTAATTGGGAGCAGGTAAAGGAAATTCGCATTTTACCCGAAATGTTTACCATTGAAGGTGGTGAGCTCACGCCTACTCTGAAACTAAAGAGGAAGCCTATTATGACTAAGTATGCGACTTTGTGCGAGGAGATTTATGACTACGACCCTACTCAATCGAGTTAGAATTTTAGCAATAAATGCAAATGAGAATCAGAGCTCGTAAGCCATCAATTTATGTGGCCCGATTTCAGGCACCTCATACCAATCCGACAAAACCTTAAATCCCAGTTTTTCATAGAACCCGAGGGCTACTTCTCGTGCATCGCACCAAAGAACATCGTTACCCTGTTCTCGAAGTAAGTTGATTGAAAATAAGACCACCTCTCGGCCTGCTCCTTTTCCGCTAAAATCTGGATCGGAGGCCATGGCGCGCAACCGATACTGCTTCTCATGATCCAACGCGTTGTTGTTCATTTGAAAAAGTGAAGCTACACTTACCAAATTCCCTTGTTCAAATGCGCCTATATGTATAGCGTCACGTCTCGTGTCAATATCAAGAACACATGATTCCTCATTTGCCTTGTGCTGCCAAAGAACTTTGAATCTCAAAGGCCTAGTTTCTTCGCTCTGTATAATTTTAACTTCCATCAATCAAGAAAATCATCTAAATCTCTACGGTTCTTTTTGGTCGGTCGACCAAGTCTATTTCTATCGGTCTGTTTATTGGCCAACTGGATGAGCTTGAATCTCTCCAATTCTTCCGCGGTAGTTCTCTCAACCGTAAAATCAGGAACTAGCTTCGGCCCTACTCGATTTTTAGGAATCTCAAGAACTTCCCAGCTGAACAAAACTGCTCCTTTTCGAATATCAATTACATCCCCACATTTGACAGAATTGGAAGGTTTGACCTTGACATCTTTCATGGATACCTTCCCTGCTCGACAGGCTGTTGTTGACACAGACCTAGTCTTGAATACCCGAATGCACCACAAATACTTGTCTACCCGCATAACGCAAAAGTACGGATCACCATTCAATAATGATTCCTATGGATGGCAATCTCGTGCCGCTTGAAACTTCTAGGTAATTTGCTTGGTAAAAGCCAGGATTATTTGGATCCTCCAAGGGTTGTCCATTGTCATCGCGAAGCACATCTAGATACGGGGAAGCCTGCGACTGATTGTTGTATACATTCTGTACATCCAAGAATACATCCAGAGACCACTTTTTGAAGTACCATTTTTTATCAAGGCGCAGGTCCAATTGATGATTGGCAACCAATCGCTGCGAGTTCAATTGGCTATAATCGAGAAGCCCTGATCTATTCGCATTCCAACTTGCAATGGCGATTGAATTTTGCTCATCATAAGGAGTCCCTGGCAATCCACCTGAATACAAGAACCTGGCGCCCAACTCCCAATTGCGCTTGAATTTCTTACCAGCTGTAACCGAAACCAAGTGCCTACTGTCCCATGAACTTGCGATCAAATCGCCATTTCCATCACCAAACTCGCTGCGCACATAGGTATATGCCAGTATACCGTAAAAACCCTTGAACAAACGCTGTTGCACAAGAAACTCCAGTCCGTATGCCTGTCCTTCCGAAGAGCTTACGACTGACTCATTGCCAATCACGCCAAAATCCGCTCCCAGATTAGCCAAGCTAATTTGCTTGCCAACTGAAAATGGATAGTCGGAATATCTTTTCCAAAAACCTTCAAGAGAAACAGTAGTATTCAATTTTGGAACATCGTATCTCAGCCCAGTGATATAGTGCGCACACTCAATGTATTTCAAACCATTCGTCGCGTTAACTAGCTCACCG
>JBLHIB010000161.1:0-6015 GCA_047615865.1 Gammaproteobacteria bacterium | reverse complement strand
GAATGAAGTTATCGGCTCAGGGGTTTGGGCCTTTGGCAAATATCTATTTGTCTTAGAATTCAGCGCTTTGAGGCGTTCTTGGGAAAGGAATTACGTCACGAATATTGCCCATGCCAGTCACAAACATGATCAAGCGCTCAAATCCCAAACCAAATCCAGCATGTTTTGCCGTTCCGAATTTTCGCAACTCGAGGTACCACCAAATATGCTCTTCAGGAATATTGAAATCGGCGCATTTCTTTTTAAGCACGTCCATACGCTCCTCACGCTGACTACCACCAATAATCTCACCAATCCCAGGAACTAGAACGTCCATTGCTGCAACGGTTTTCTCGTCATCATTTTGACGCATGTAGAACGCCTTGATCTCTGACGGATAATCATAGATAATTACGGGCTTCTTGAAATGCTTTTCAACTAGGAAGCGCTCGTGTTCGCTTTGAAGATCTGCGCCCCACTCGATCAAGTACTTGAATTTCTTTTTCTTGTATGGCTTGCTATTCAGCAGGATATTGATTGCATCCGTGTATGTGATTCTTTCGAAGTCGTTCTCTACAACAAAGTTCAATCGATCAGTCAAAGGCAATTCATTTCTCTCGGCGGCTGGCTTCTGCTTGTCTTCGTTGATTTCGCGATCGTTCAAGAAAGCTAGATCGGCAGCACAATTATCCAGGGCGTACTTCAAACAGTATTTGAGAAAATCTTCCGCCAAGTCCATATCACCTACTAGATCGCAAAATGCCACCTCAGGCTCTATCATCCAGAACTCAGCCAAGTGACGTGAAGTGTTCGAGTTTTCCGCTCGAAAGGTTGGTCCGAAAGTATACACTTTGCCAAGAGCCATAGCTCCAAGCTCAGCTTCCAACTGACCAGAAACGGTCAAATTCGATTCCTTTCCAAAAAAGTCTTTACTCGTATCGATCTTTCCTTCTTCATCGCGTGGAGGATTGTCCAAATCAAGTGTGGTTACACGAAACATCTCCCCTGCTCCTTCGGCATCTGAACCCGTTATAATCGGAGTGTGTAGGTTGTAAAAACCATTGTCGTTGAAATACTTGTGGATCGCGAAAGTCATCGCATGACGAATGCGAAAAACTGCACTAAAAGTACTTGTCCTAAAACGCAAATGAGCCTTTTCACGGAGAAACTCCAAGGAGTGGCGCTTCATTTGAATCGGAAATTCGTCTGGATCACATTCACCCAAAATCTCAATTTCCGTGACGTTGAGCTCAGTCTCCTGACCTTTGCCTTGAGATTCAACAAGTATTCCTTTGGCTTGAATCGAAGCGCCAGTATTTATCTTCTTTTTGACATCTTCGCTTGCAACCTCATCATTCACAACCAATTGCAAGTTTTGAATACATGAGCCGTCGTTGAGTGCCAAGAACTGATTATTTCTAAACGTTCGCACCCAGCCATACACGTTTACTTGTTTGCCAATCTGTGATTTGTCTAACAAATCCTCTATGCGGTCTTGAGCTTCCATATCTTAAAGATGATTTTCGGTCTGCAAAAAAACGACATTTCGCTCAAAGGACGAACCGTATACCAAGATTAAGCATTTGCCGAAGGCTAAAAACTAGAAAAAAGAACAATAAAGGGTGAAAATGATGTACTACGCCGGAACTTGAGGCTGATCGGACTCTATTTTTCCATCACGCAGACGAACAATTCTACCAGCGTGAGTGGCGATATCCTCCTCATGTGTGACGAGAATGATTGTATTTCCGTGTTTGTGAATGGCCTCAAACAAAGCCATGATCTCCAAAGAAGTCTTAGTATCCAAGTTTCCTGTGGGCTCATCGGCGAGAATAATGGCAGGGTCATTGACCAAAGCTCTTGCCACAGCTACACGCTGCCGTTGTCCACCACTCAATTCATTGGGCTTATGCATCATACGATCACTCAGGCCAACCATGTCCATTACCTCTTTCGCTCTGGCTGTGCGCTTGGCAAGAGGGACGCCCGCATAAATCAACGGGAGGGCCACATTGTCCAATGCGCTATAACGTGGAAGCAGATTAAAAGTCTGGAAAACAAAGCCAATCTCCTTGTTCCGAATCTCGGCCAATTCATCATCAGTGAGCCCTGAAACATCTGGACCATTCAAATAATAACTGCCCTTTGAAGGGGTATCTAGACAACCCATTACATTCATAAGAGTAGACTTACCAGAACCTGAAGGTCCCATTAGTGCCACGTACTCATTGGATTCAATAGACAAGTCCAGACCGTTCAGGGCTTTGACTGTCTGCGTTCCCAACTGGTAAATCTTATAAACGTCTTCTATGCGAATTAGTGCGGCCATAGGGCAAATATAACGAGTGGCTGCAAATCCACTCCATTCTTAACAAGAATTGTCTGCCTATCCTTCATTTCACCTAACTTAACTAAAAATCATTGCACCCAATGATTTTAAGAACATAAGATTACCCCTATATTTGAGGGACTGATTAAAGCTTAAAAACTAATCAAACCTAACTCAAAGTGCAACACAAAGCCCTACTTATGGCATTTTTCTGGACGTTTATGCTCTCAGCAGGCGCCCAATTGACTGTCGATAATACTATCACCACAAACGTTGCTGTAGAGGACATATTGCTTGGCGAGGGCGTTACAGCTTTCGGAATCACATCAACTGGTGATGGGGATCAAATCGGTTCGTTTGATGGAATAAATTCTAATTTAGGCTTAGCTGGAGGAATCATTTTGGGAACTGGTGATGTAAGTATTGCCGCTGGCCCTAACAATTCAGGCAGTTCAGCTGCAGGACCGGGGAATTTTGGAGTATCGGATCCAGACATCATCCTTTTGAATCCTTCGAATGATTTCAACGATTGCGTAGTATTGGAATTTGATTTCGTAGCCACGGGGGACTCTGTCAAATTCAATTACGTTTTTGCTTCGGAGGAGTATCCTGAATTTGCCAATTCCGCGTTCAACGATACTTTCGGTTTTTTTCTAAGTGGAGCAGGGATTTCTGGTCCATATTCGAACAACGCGACAAATATTGCCCAAATCCCAGGGACGACGACCGCGGTTTCAATCAACAACCTGAACAACGGCGCAAATGGAACTGGCGGACCATGTGAGTACTGTGAATTCTATATTCACAATGGCGACGGTTTTAGTGCGCCTCAAAACACGGACAACACCGTAATCCAATATGATGGATTTACAACTGTCTTGACTGCAGAATCGCAAGTCCAATGTGGTGAGACTTACCACATCAAAATAGCCATTGCTGATGCGGGCGACACTGGTTATGACTCTGCAGTGTTTTTAGAAGCTGGTTCTTTTACTAGTAACCCAATAGAAATAGACCTGCAGATAGTTGACATTTCTCAAAACGACTCAACCTTATACGAAGGATGTGGATCAGCTAATATTGTCTTTTCACGTCCTCCAGGAAGTTCTTTAGAACAGACATTCTTAATCGATGTCTCAGGAACAGGAACGAATGGCGTTGACTTCACCTTTTTACCTGACTCGATGACCTTCCCAGCCGGGGTGGATGAAATAATATTTCCTTTTGAAACTTTCGAAGATGGAATAACTGAAGGAATGGAAAATGTTCAAGTTTCATTTACGAATTTCTCGTTGTGTGGAGTTTTAGATGATAGTCAGACTTATTCCTTTTACATCGCCGAGGCAGAGCCACTCGTGCTTACTTATGATGAACCCATCATCGACTGTGGTGAGTCGGTGATCTTGAATGTTTCCGTTGAAGGAGGATATGGATACTACAATGCCGAATGGGAAGATGGCACCGAAGGATATACGCTAGAGGTTTCGCCAAATGGCACCGAGACCTTTATGATCACCGTGAGTGATACTTGCTCGGTATTGCCCGTGCAGGAAGAAGTAATCGTTACTATCCCCGATTATCCTGACTTGGAATTGAATATTGGAAATGATCTTGAGCTCAATTGCCTAGACAATCTGCAAATCTCGTCTATTGCAGACGGTGGTTTTGGGGCCTATGAATACTCTTGGACTGTCAATGGTGCGGAGGTCTCAATAGATGTAAATCTTGACTACTTAACGGATGATGAAGGAATTGCTGTCCTTACTATAACTGACCAGTGCGGCGAGACTGCGTCAGAATCTGTGAACTTCGCATTCCCAGCTGTAACTGTGAATGTCGACTTAGGATCAGATATCGCAGCTAGCTGCATTGAATTTACCGACCTTTCAGCTATTGTGTCGGGTGGAATTGGCGCATATGGTTACAGTTGGCAACTAGATGGTGTTGAAGTAGGAACAAATCCGACTTATACGATTCAGACCGATGTTCAAGAGACTATAGAACTCATTGTAACCGATCAATGCGAAAACGAAGGTGAAGACGAGGTCGTAATATCAATACCTCAACTATCTGTTTTTGTAGATCTAGGACAGGATTTGGAGGTCAATTGTCTTGACTTAACTAACCTTACAGCTGATGTGAATGGAGGTGTAGGAGGCTTTACCTATACATGGTTTGTCGACGGTGATCAAGTAGCTGAGACGCCCAATTATCAAATTCAAGTCACCGGAATTACTGAGGTCATATTGGTCTCAACTGATGCTTGTGGAAACACCTCGGAGGACATCTTAGTTCTCACAACGCCTCCCGTGCCAGTGAGCGTTGACTTGGGCGGTGATCAAATCGTAATTTGCGTGGACACTACGTACTTGCAACCAATCGTTTCAGGTGGTGTAGGTGCCTATACATATTACTGGGAGATGAACGGTCTTATGCTCGGTGAAAATGATTGGGTCAATGTGGTAACATCATCTGATGCTCAAATTACCGTGATTGTAGAAGACGAGTGTGGAAATATTGCTGGGGACGAAATATTTTTTACAATTCCTCCATTGCCCATTTCAATAAACTTCGATCCTGATTCCGTATTGTGTGCCGGTGAATCGAGAAACGTAGCAGCATTTGCCGAAGGCGGACAAGGAGCACTCACCTACTATTGGTCGCCTAGTGATTCATATGGCAGCACCATCATAGTCGAACCAGAAGTAAATACGACCTACACGGTTTATATCAACGATCAATGCGGAAATAGCTCACAAGCATCCACAACCGTCAATGTAGAAACTGTAATTGCCGACTATGATTTTGACTATGTAGGTGACTGGGGAATCGACATATACAACAACTCGACAGGTGCAGTTGAGTACGAATGGGATTTAGGAAATGGGGAATGGACGGACATAGAGAATCCGTCATTGTCCTACTTTGATAACGAAACTCACGAAGTAATTTTATACTCGATAGGTGAGCTGGGATGTGTGGATTCGATTCGATACACTTTTTATCCGATGATGGATCTCTTCATTCCGAATGCTTTTACGCCAAACAACGATGGAATAAATGATTACTTCCAGGCATATGGGCACGAAATTTTCACCTTCGAAATTTGGATCTACAACAGATGGGGTGAGATGGTATATCATAGCAATGACATCAACGAAAGTTGGACCGGCTCTCACATCGGCGGAGGCTATTTTGTCCCAGACGGACAATATGGTTACTACGCCAAAGCTGTAGGTGTAAGACAAGACGCTATCGAAAAAACCGGTTCGATTACTGTCTATAGATAAAAGAATACTGCTGCCGCCGTTGCGCTCAAACGATAAACGGACAAAGACAGCAGCAAATGAATCATTCATTGATCGTGATGATCTGTGCTCTTTTGGCATCGCCACATAGCATTGGACAAATTCTTATTAATTCAGGAATCTCACCGGAGTCGGCAGTTACAGAAGTACTTCTAGGCTCAGGAGTAGAACCATTTAACATCACTTTTTCAGGAGAAAGCGATCAATTGGGTTCATTCAGTGGCGCCGAAAATGCCATAGGAATGGAAAGTGGACTGATCCTCTCAACAGGGAATGTCTCCGCAGCCATCGGTCCCAATTCTACAACAAGCAACACCTCTGGAGAGGGAAATTCAGGGATTTCAGATGCCGACCTCAGTTTGATCACGGGCACACAAACTCATGATGCAGCCGTTCTGG
>JBLHIB010000160.1:0-6063 GCA_047615865.1 Gammaproteobacteria bacterium | reverse complement strand
TAATAAAATAAATATGAAAAGAGATAGAAGTCTTTTTGGTGTCATGGTTACTTTTTAATTGATTTATATTAATCTCTATTGGTTGAAATTTTAATTGTGCCTAACAACTGTATATGCGTATTGCACAATCCGTGCAAATATGTGTATTGCACATATACCTTTTATATGTAAGCACTAATCTAGTAAATTTTTAATCTTTTTTATATGGTTAACTGCAATATGAGTGTAGAGCTCAGTTGTTTTCGAACTATTGTGACCAAGGAGCGATTGGATATACCTTAAATCTGTTCCTTGCTCCAACAAATGAGTGGCAAAACTGTGTCGCAGAGTATGGGGGGTGACATTCTTTCTAATTCCGGCTTGCTGGGCTGCACGTTTGACTATTTGTCTCACACTTGATGTTGAATATTGACCCCCCGGCTTCCCCTCAAACAAATAAGTCGTGGGCTTGTACTCCTTGTAATAAGTGCGTAAATTCTCCAATACAGTTTTTCCCAATAAAGTGTGCCTATCCTTGCCCCCTTTACCCGATCGCACTATTATAACATCGCGCTCACTGTCGATGTCTCCTATTTTTAAGTCGAGCAATTCTGCGCGGCGCAGACCAGCACCGTAAAGGAGCTGCATAATGCATCGATGCTTGATGTTTGAGGCTCGGGCGAGCAGAGACTTTACTTCATTCACGCTCAATACTTCTGGTAGTTTCTCTTTTTTTCGCGGACGCTCGATGTGGTAGAACCGAGTGGGCATGTTGTGGACTACTTCGTAGTAGAATTTAATGGCGTTGATGGCCTGATTGATATAGCTATCCGAAGCTTTGTTTTGGTGCAAGTGAGTGAGGTAGCAGCGAATGTCGTTTTCGTCTAGTGCCATCAAGTCAGCTTGATCTTGAAAAAACTGCATGAATCGTTCGAAACAAGATGTGTAAATCTGCGCCGTTTTTATACTGTACTTGCGCAACTCGAGTTTTTGGAAATAATCTTCTGGACATTTGGGCCGACCTTCCTTGCGTTCCTTGTTTCTCAAGTCATCTACACTTAGTGGATCGTTTCCGGCAAATACAGGCTTGTTTGGAAAGAAGTACTTGCAATTGATCCAAGCCACACCTTTGAAGGCTTTGAAAATTGCGTCCAAATGAGGCTTTTTATTGGTGACTTTCATAAACCCATCTGTCTTTGTGTCGCACAAGCCAGGCAAAGTCGCTGCCAGTGCGCTCAACACCTTGTCGTGCTTAAATTCTACACCTATGTATTTTTCTCCATCCGTGACTATATGTCGGAGCGTTATTTGTCTGTGATTGTGCATCTACAAAGTTTTAGCACGCATTTTAAGGGGTTTTGCAGACTTAGACGAAGCTAACCGTAGATTTATCCGACTAGTATTCGGATAAACAACGGCTAATTGGGAAATATGAGAAGATGCACAAATTGTGATGAGACTTTTGAAGGACGCTCCGATAAAATCTTTTGCAACGAACATTGTCGATCTCAATTCAATCACGCTCTTCAGAAAGAGAAGCCCTTGTCACGGTTTCGTGCGGTAGAAAAACAGCTCAAACTAAATCGAAATATCTTGAAAAAATTCAATCGATCAGGAAAGTCGATTGTTCGACAAGAAGAACTATTTGCCGAAGGCTTCAAACCTAAATACTTTACTGGATACTGGAAGAACAAGCTGGGGCACACTTACCTTTTCTGTTATGAATATGGCTTTCTTTCTACATATGAAAAAGGAACTCCCAAATATGTCTTGGTGAAGTGGCAAGCATACATGAATTAACTAGCCCTCAAGACCGAGTTTTACTGAAATCCCTCAATCAATCTCATCCAATTTCCTCCACCGGAGACAACCACATGTTCCCAAGCTCCTTCGTGATATAAGGATCACGCGCCACAAGCTTGCTGTTCTTGCTCTCAAGCTCTCGGTCTTTGTTGAGCGACATAGTATAAGGGTCAACCTCAAGATCCATTGACGTTCCATGAACCTGATTGCTGATCATACGGAAGATCTCAGCGGCGATGACTTCCAGCATGTCCATATTGGCAAGTAGCTTGGATTTAAGAATCTCCATATCGGCTTGCTTGTCGACGATGTCTTCTTGAAGGACTCGCATAAAGTCTAAGTCAAATGGATCGATGTAGCGCTCCGAAAACTCGCCGTTCTCGGATGGGGTCCAGTCGCGAAAAAGATGCTGCATTTGCATGCTCAGCTCGGCGTAGCGGTTCAACATAGCTTTTGGTCCAGCGATCATCGATTTCATCAATGGGATATCGGTCAAGCCGTCGTTGATGAAGAGCATACAATTGATTCCCCAGTAGGCTGTCCAATCCCACAAGATTTTCGTGAGCATCACTTGAGTATTTCCCCACATCTGATACTGGTCTACGTATAGAGGCATCCAGTTGTCATAAAGTGATCGGAATACTTGAGCGTAAAATTTCGTTCGGAAGAAAATATCTTCATCGGCAAGGTCTCGGAGGATGAGGTCGGACACCAAAGTGTTGGACATCGAGATGAAGTCGGTGCCCGGCGAATAGAACGGATCACCGAACATACCCGACTCACCTGTCACTGCCCAATGATCGGTCGAGAAAGTTTCACCTGAATTGTGGGCGAAGTGCTTCATTATTTTGAAATCCAGCACCTTGTCTGTGAGCTTGGCCAGTTCTTCGCCAAACTGTGGTTCGTGCTCGTTGATCCAAGCGAGAGCCTTGTCCAATTTGTTATAGGAAGCCAATGGATGAATCTTTTCATCGGCGACAATTCCAACGCTCGTTCGATCCCCGACCAGAGGGATTATCCATACCCAGTATCCTTTTCCCATCAGGTGAATGGTACTCAAGTGACGTAGACCAGTTTTCACTTTTGAATGCCAATTGGGATCATCAGACCATGTGTCGACATCCACCTTGTAATCCAGTCGGAACCAAGCCGAACTCACATGGTGTTCGATGGACTCGGCGAAGCCAAGTTTTCGCTTCAAGAGGCTTGCACGCCCTGTCGCATCTACTGCCCATCGGCATTGGACTTGGGCTTCTTGGCCATCTACTGCATAGGCCACCGTATGCAACTCATCGTCTATGTCAACTTGGGTCACTTTGGCTCCTAGAACGATCTCATTGCCCAATTCTTTGGACATATCGGCCATGTCGTTCTCAAGACTACCTCGGTCAACTTGATGGCTAGGAACTGGTAAAAACTCGCGTGGCCCGAGCTCGACTCTTTTGTGAATTTGATCTCGTAAGTGCGGACTTAGAAAGAAGCGCAGACCGTGCTTTGGAAGCTGCTTGGCATCGAGATAGTTTTTGAGATTAAGGACTTCACGCAAGTAGTAAGTACCAAGTTCAACCGTGGACTCCCCTACTTTGTGTGCGGCTTGATCAGCTGCAGCGTCACGGCGTTCAAGTACAATTATCTTAATGTCAGGTTTCGCTTGCTTGAGTTGCAAAGACAAAGTTAACCCCGCCAATCCACCACCTAAAATGGCTACATCGTATCGCTTTTCCATAATCCAAATTCTAGATTCAAAATAACGCAATTTTCGCCGTTGGGCTATGTTTTCAAGTCACTTTATTCGACCGAACTTTCCACAAAACACAGCAAGGCATTTGCCTTTATGGCTGATAACTCAACGAATTTAGTGGATCTGGAAAATTGACCAAAGACACAAACCTCGATTACAGGTTATCGTTTGAAGATATTATTTTCAAATTACCATCTTCAGGAAATAGGAATGCGTTTGATTGTTCTAATTTAGACTGAATCCCGTCCCTGTTTTCTCCAAAAATGGTTGAGCTGAATTCATGTGCTCGCGAAAGCATTCGAATGTAGGGCTCTGGGTCGTGTTGTCTTGTCAGCCTTCTTAATGCCAGTATATAATCCTCTCTAAAAACGTTTGGTATGATTATTCTAGATTGATTTGCTGCGACCAATTCTGCATTCATCATGATTCGTGCTATTCTTCCATTCCCATCTAAAAAGGGATGAATTTCACTAATCATGAACATTATATAAACTGCTTTCGCGAAGGGGTTATCAAGTGCAGCGTATAAATCGAAACCTTTTATCAGTGTGCCTTTGACCAAATTTAGATCTACAAATTTCTTCTTGTAAATGTATCGGTAAAGTATTTTCCACTTAATTTCTTTTGGATGATCGCCGATGTAAATATTTTCCACTTAAACGATCGATCACATAAATATTTTCCACTAAAACACGGTTTTAGGTAGATATTTTCCAACACTAAGGAGGCCCAGACAACACCAAAATCAGACTTCTAACATTCCAGTAGGCAGCTCTGAACCACACTTTATTGCTCCACCGGGCGAAATGCGCAGCCCTTTTCATTGAGGCGCATCTCCACAACCTTCCACACGATGAGTTGTGCAAGCATGTCTTCAGTTTGAAATCGATCCAGGCCTGTGAGCTTTGAAATTCGAGCAAATCCAAGTTCGGGCTTCTCTTTGAAGGTATTGAAAAGGCGCTCTTTGTGCTCGTCGTACTCGAAATTGTTGGTCCACTTGTCTTCCTCGTGTTCCCACACTTTTAGGGTCACGCCATTGGCTTTTATATTCTTGTCATCCTGACGAATATACGCCGTCCACCCGCCTTCGTTATCCTGTGCAAAATGCGGTCGGTTGCGCGATGGCTCGACAACAATTTCTAGCACTTGGATGTAATTCACCCACCAAATTTGATGTTGTATGGTAATTGGTGGATCGCATTCCATCTGAGCCGCACCTTCCATTACGTGCAGTTCTTCATCCACGCGAACGCCACAAATCGAACCGTTGTCCTTAACGCCAATGAGCAAGCGACCGCCATCCGTATTGGCAAAAGCCACCAGTGTTTTGGCAATCTTCTTGGCATCCTCTACCCGCATCTTGAAATCCTGCTGCTGGTGTTCTCCCTCGGTGATTAACTTTTCTATCCAGGACATGGTCCAAATTTAGGAAGGAAATACCTTACTCGGTTGAGAAAGTTAAAGGGATATTTTCAACAGTCTTGCGCTTTCATTTCCAACAATTGGACTAACCTGAACCTATGAAATTGATTGCTAGTCTGTTGCTAACCTTCCTTACCATCTATACGCAGGCATAGATCGACACGGTGACTATTGCCGCGAGAGGATCGCTTGAATTCAGCTTTTTTTATTCATCATTTACCATGTGAGCGGAAAGCAAATTGAACAGATTTCGGTTTCAAGTGATGTGCTGAAGCCAGACAGAATCAACCAAGCGTCTCGACGCGAAATGCAGTCCAATTTGGGAAATTCAAGAAGATTTGTGATTGACTAGTGCGGATCGGAAACTAGGAAAGCTCGCGACGTGAAGCTCGGCTGAAAATCCTGTTTGACCGCGTGAGGCGCTGTTGCACTTGTGCGTGATTTCAGGAGAGGCAACTGGCCATGAACTTCGGAAGCGCGACCAAAAGGCATAGTAATCGTCTGCTGAGCCCCAAAAATGGCGGCGATACACAATATGGCAGCAATTACTCTATACATCAAATGGTTTTTCAATTCTTACAATTGGTACAACTAAAAGGCGCTTAACCCTCCATAATTGTCACAATTTTATCACTTTGGCCGACACATTTACCGATAGGCTGAGCACTTATACCATTATCAATCAACAACTTCGACACCTCATCGGCAGATGTAGGATCAACCGCAATCAATAACCCTCCACCTGTTTGCGGATCGCAAAGCACCTGCATATTCTGAGCAGTCATAGCGCTTACTTTGTGTCCGTATGCCTTGAAATTTCTAAAGGTATTGTCGGCTACAATGAATTGCTTCAAATAGTTATCTAACATGCCATTCGGTAAATGCGGGACATCCTTAGCCTCAACTTCGGCTGAAACTTTGGAGCCTTCACACATTTCAATTAGGTGTCCTAAAAAGCCAAAACCAGTCACATCTGTCATCGCAGTTACGCCTTGGATCTTGCCTAGTTCGTAGCCGATGGAATTGGGAGTACTCATGAGTTTACTCGTGTACTCAATATGCTCGGGTTCGGCCACTCCCCTCTTTTGGGCTGTAGCGACTATTCCCGTTCCCAAAGG
>JBLHIB010000159.1:0-6276 GCA_047615865.1 Gammaproteobacteria bacterium | reverse complement strand
TAGCCCTGGGCGTATGCCTGGCCGTAATACAAGTCATTCTGTGATTCATTTGTATTAAGACAAAAGAAAGGCTCCTCCTCAATATCTAGGTATACATCAAAATTCCACTCTTCAAAGTTCTCATGCAATATTGTTCCGATGAGATAGCCCGTATTCCCCTTTTCATCCCGTACCTTGATGTTGTCCAAGGTGAACATATCCGGGTATACACCAGCACTTTCTTTGATGTAGTAAGTGGTATTCAAGTAGTCAATATGAACACTTACCTCCTCAAACTCCATCTTTCCATTGAGCTGAGGCGCGTCAGGCCTTCCCGTAAGTTCTACATCTCCCGATACAGTGCCTGTAATGTCTGAGATTCCCTCGCTGATGAAAGAGTTTACCAAGGCAAGGTTTAGCTCATTTAATTGGAGGTTCAAGTTTAAAGGAGACTCCTCATCATCAGGACTATACCAACCTCCAAAACTCACTTCGTTGTTGTCAAGTCTAGAGAGTTCGCCTACCAACATCATGCGGTTGTTGACTGCGTCGTATGTGCTCTCCAAACAGATGTCGCCGACCTCATACTCGTTGACAAAAAAGTCCAAACCAATGAGATCTAGATTGAGTAATTTCTTGTCATAAGCATCGCGTATTGTGGCATCTCCAGTAATACTTCCTTCAAGTTGAAGTCCTGTTCCCTTCAAGAATGGATTGAAATTGACCATCTCGAATGAGTGCAATTTAATACTCAACAAAGGCTTTGGTTGATCCGATATAATTCCTTCAACACCAATGCGTTGTAGTTTGTTAATTATGTTAAAGTCGTAAAACTGGAAGCGCGTACTATCGATCCGAACTCTTGCATTCGAGTCAAAATCCCAGCGCTCCTCAGACAAGGTTATACTCGCCGAGTTGAAGATCAAATCGAAGTTCTCATTCCCGCGAACAGTAAGTTGAGTATTGAAATCACCAGCATGTCCATCCAAGGGGTTCTCCCAACTCAATGAGGCATATATTGTATCCTGTTCAGTTCGTCCATCAAGTGAAAAATTATCGAAGGATAGACTATCGGTCACGTAGAATTGGTCGGCTAGGGTAGTGAAGTAAATGGCCGAATCTTGACGTTGTGCATCGAGGGTGAAACCAAGCACGGTGTAATCTGTGTAAGCCACTCCGTCAGAAACGACTAAGGCGGAGAATGCGTTGGTTTCGTCGTCGATCGACATGGCAATGCTTGTCTCATCTGCAAGGTCCAACTCAGGAATGAAGAACTCGTTGAATATACTGAAATCATGCACGATCGCACTCATCTCAAATTTCTCGGTGTGCAAGTCCTTTGTGCCTTCATACTCTAGCGCAGGAATCATGTCCGATAAGATCTCCATGATAGCCATGGGCAAGGTCTCAAATTTAAATTTACCTGCAATCCGACCGTCTACCAATGAAGACTCGACCTTTATCTCTCGTCCATTTGTAATAGCATTCGCCGTGACTTTGATTTCTTCCACGCGGCACTCTTGGTCAATTGAACAGTATTCAACTTCGCTGAGAAGGACCGTCCCTTCTAGTGTTTGCAGACTACTTCCCTTCGCATCAGCCTTAATGTATAGACTCAGGCTAGAGTAGTCCTCATCATAAAAATGTAGATCAACCAGGTCGATGTTGGCAATGTCTGCGTCAAAGCTAAATGTAGGCTGCTTGGTAGAGAAATCGACTTTACCTGAGAAATCGGCGAATAGATTTTCATCACCAATGTTGAGGTCTCCATTGAAGAACCTGTCAGCAAACTCACCATTGATATTGATGTACTTGTATTCATACCCGTTGAGAACAAGGTTGTCAATTCTACCTACAACATCGGCCTTCAAATCATCCAAATTCAGTCCTGAGCCTTCGATTTCAAGATGAGCAGTCATAGGTCCCAACAGATCATTCTCTAAGAATGTTGCCAAGTCAAAATGATCCATGTTGAGCTTACCTTTGTATGCATATGTATCGTCATCGGCACTGAGGGTAATATCTGAAGTTACTGACCCAATGGCAGTTTCCAGAGTTCCAAAAGCAGTGAAGTCATTTATGAAACCAGTGTAGTTCCCACTAAAACTCATTTGACCTAGGCGCTCGAATGCTTCGGGAGTTTTTATGTAAGTACCTTTTTCAAATGGAGGTGCTGGAATTCGCTCCAATTCAGCTTTGTTGGAAGTAAGTTCTTTCACATCCAAGGTGATGAAGGTCGTTTCTATATCAGGCAGTCCATACAGACTGAAGTCCCCTCTAAAAGATGTATTGTCGTCAAACTCCAAATAGATATCGCTCGAACGCAAATTTGACACGCGGCCGGTTATTCTGCCGTCAATCAGAATTTTCTTATCGATATAGGCCAGCTCATTGGCGAAGTACCGCAGCTCTTTCATGTTAAGCCAAGAGTTTTCAAGATCGTGGTCCATTTTAACTCGCTTGTTGAAATCAAGAAAATCTCCGATAGTTTTGTACTTGAATGCGATTTGTCCGTTTAATTCGGCTTCCGCAGTCGTGAGGTGCGCGTTTTCCAGCAATATGATCTGGTTACTCATACTGGCAGCACCAGAAAGCGAGCGCAGTTCCATTCCACATTGATCGCGGCCTTCTGCTTTGTTAATATGGGCATGAAGTGAATCTCCTAGCAATTCGAGATCTTGGATACCTACGTTGATTCTATCAATGATCAAGTCGCCATATTGCATCAAGCCAGGAAAGTGACCTAAGTGCGGATCGTCATAGACAAATTTGCCATTGTGAATGCTTAGATTCTCAACGGTCATAAAAAATGGGGCGCTCTCTGTAGTATCGGGCACGGCAGGGGCGAAGTAGTCTATGATAAACTGGAGATTCAATGAAGAGTCTAGGTCATTTGCGCGCAGCGCGAAGCTAGGGTCATAAAGATGAATGACGCCTAAGTCCACTTGACCAGTTACCTTGTCGTAGGCAATTCCATCCAATTCCAGCCTACCGATATAACCCAGCGTGTCTCCCTGTTGATCGGCCATATATACTTCCTCAAGGACTAAAGTGTGAAGGAATTCAAAGTCGATTTTGGAAAGTGAAATCGAGGTGTTGAGTTCCTCGCTAAGATAATCGGCCGCTCTTCCTGTAATCCACGTTTGAAAAGTTGACGTTTGAAGCAGAATTAAGAGCAGGACTAAGAGGCCAACAAGTGTCAGCAAGATGTAACCAATTATCTTAAGAAAGCGCTTCATTAATTTCGTCTGCAAATTAGTAAGAGCAAGTGGGCCAATCCGTATAAATAACGCTAATTTTACCCTCTCATTAGTGAAAACTTCGTGCCAAGATTTGAAGACATAATATTAGAGCCTAATCCGGGGGTATATATCCTGGCAATTGAGAGTTCCTGCGACGATACTTCAGCCGCTGTAATGCTGAATAGGAAGGCCTTGTCCAATGTTGTAGCGTCCCAAAAAATTCATGAAGAATTTGGTGGTGTTGTTCCTGAATTGGCTAGTCGGGCTCATCAGAAAAATATTATTCCTGTGGTGGATGCAGCAATTAAACAAGCGGGAATCACCATCGACCAGCTTGGGGCAATTGCGTATACAAGCGGTCCGGGACTATTGGGTTCGTTGCTTGTGGGAACGTCTTTCGCTAAGTCCTTGGCTTATGCCAGATCTATTCCACTTATTGAAGTCAACCACATGAAGGCCCATATTTTGGCGCATTTCATCGAGAATTCAAGCGATTCATATCCCGAATTTCCATTTTTATGCTTGACGGTCTCAGGCGGACATACACAAATAGTCAAGGTCACAGGCCCTGATATGATGCACATTCTCAGCGAAACCATAGATGATGCAGCAGGTGAAGCGTTTGATAAGATCGCTAAAATCATGGGTTTGGGGTATCCGGGTGGGCCTGTTTTGGATAAGCTGGCGCAAATGGGTAAACCAGATGCCTTCAAATTTCCGATTTCGAGATTACCAGATGAGCAATTTAGCTTTAGCGGGCTGAAAACAAGTGTCCTCTACTTCCTGCAAAAGCAAATAGACGAAGATCCAGAGTTCATCGAAAAAAACAAAGCCGATTTGTGCGCTTCGGTGCAGTATACGATTGTGCAAACCCTGATTCAGAAATTAGAGAAAGTCGCAAGAAGAGAAGGGATTAAGTCTGTCGCAGTTGCAGGTGGAGTATCTGCCAATAGCGAACTTCGTAGAGAGTTGATGCAATTTGGAGAGCGAAAAGGGTGGTCGTCCTTTATTCCTGAATTTCAATACTGTACCGACAACGCGGCAATGATTGGAATCGCTGGTTATGTCCAATACCTAACTGGTGCACGTGCTGAATTAAACAGCGTAGCTCAGGCTAGAGTAAAATGGGGAAGGAAATAAGCTGGATTTAGGCTTCGACAGTCAATCCAACAAAATTACGAAGTGGCTCCCAATAGGTTTTCATCCAATTGTCCGTAAGCCAACCATCACAACTAGCAGGAACTCCAATATGATTGAACCTGATTCGACAACCTGTTTCATTTTTCTCAATGTCGATGTCAACGATTGAAAAATGGTGTTTTGGAAACTTCTTGTGCTGCCAGGCAACAACAATCCGCTTGTTCTTTACGAGTTCTAGGATCGTGCCTTTAGTCCTTCCGTTGCAAGCGTTAAAAGTGCCTCCAACAACCGGATTAATCTCGGCTTGCATTCCTGTGAACTGCGTATGATCATCCTGATCTAGGAAAATCTTATAAATATCGGTCGGATTCGCTTTGAGCTCAATGACCTGAAATATGTTTTCGGTTTGTATCTTCATAGACCCTAGTATTACTTACTGACCTATTGTATGTTTTATGTTCAAACGTATGGTGAAGGTAAAAGATTTCCTTGTCGCGGAGCATATTATTCACAATGTTTCTATCCACAAAAAGCCGTTGGAAAGTGCCTGGTCATAGATGGGGAATCCACATCAATTTGATTCGAAAACATTGACTCTATCATGGGATATCACTTCAAAGGCCTATCTGTTAAGGAGTGTAGAGTATCAGAAGCAGTTCGGTTTTACTCTTGGAATTTGCAATTTCATTCGAGAAAAAGGGGTTGGTAAAAAACTTAGTGATGGTAAAGTGGGTGAAATCTTCGTGCCAGCACAAAATATTGAGGTTTTAGGAGAAAAGCGAATAAATGGAAATGAAAAGCTAGCTTTTAGTACTAAACTATGATGCTATGCCGAAAATGAAAGTACTTTCCACATTGCTTTTGATATTTTTCTCGACTTCATTTTTTCAAGCTCAAGATTGCGATAGTTTTGAAATCGAGGCGTTAGGATGGAACCAATTTTGTCAAAAATCGATATATGTGGTTGTCCTTGAAGTAATTGGGGATGAGTAAGAATATGACATTTCCTTTTGGTGGAACGGCAATGAGACACAATCATATTTGGTCTATGGTCCAGGTATACATGGGCTAATTACAGAGACTTATAATGCTAGTCAGAACTCATCTTTCTCTGTTGCAGTCGCTATCCATGCCAATACCAACCCCCCGCTTTCGTGTCCCAAAACATATACTATGGATTTGATCCAGCCTAGATTCCCACCGAATCTGTATCACACCTGCGCAACGGAGTGTTTAGGTCTAACAGGGGCTGTGCTTATAGATCCTGTTATATCAGGGAGTCTCCATGACCATTACGATATTGTGTGAAGTAGCGATCCGGGAGATATCTCATTTATCAATGTGGTAATTCGTGGAATAGAACCAGGATCTTATGTAGTCCATTTTATTCCAAATGAAAATGCACCATTAATTTATTGTGAAGCCTTAGGGGTGGAAATTGTGATTGGGCCAGGAGTGGAATTGTCCTTTGTCCTAGATTCTATTCCAATGGTATCGGAAGGCGAATAACCAGAGGGTGTGTTTTTAGAAATGACAAGTTGGGATGGCCAAGGAGCCTATACCCTCACTGGTGAAAATATCCTTGAAACTTTTACCGTCACGATTACAATTAATGGATTGCAGCCTGGTATTAATCAGCTCGTGATCACTGCTGAAGAAGGTTGCACACAATCATTTGAAAATTTTGTTCCCGTCTTGTTTACTGGGTGAATCGACTATCAAGCAATAAACTACAATCCAGATGCAGGACGTGACGGTGGAAATTGTCAGTATAACGCCGACCTTGATGGTGACGATGTTGTGAGCATTCAAGATATGTTAATCATTCTTGGCATGATGGGCTGCACAGTAGATTGCGAAGGGGATATCAATTCGGATGGAATTGTGAACATACTTGATCTTTTTCAGACTATGT
>JBLHIB010000158.1:0-6284 GCA_047615865.1 Gammaproteobacteria bacterium | reverse complement strand
TTCGAACCTCCGTGGCAATGGGCGCAATCTGCACCGGAGAATTCAGGAAAGAATGGATTGTATTCCGTTTCGAAGAGCTCAAGTCCCCGCAGCTCACTTTCAGAAAGCTCGGCAAGACCCGCCTCATAGCGGTCGTATTTTGAATCTCCTGAAACGATACTTAACATGAATTGCTCCATTGCTAATCCCATCTTCTCAGAAGTAATGTCCGAATTACCAAATGCTCTGATAAACTGATTGGGATATACACCGCTCCCGCTCAATTTTGCAATTACATTTTCCAATGTCTCGTTCATTTCTAGAGGGTCTTCAATTGGCATCAGTGCTTGATCTCTCAAAAGGTTTGCGCGACCGTCCCAGAAAAATTCATTGGAATGCCAGGCCATATTGAAGACAGGCATCGCTTGTCGTTTGCCAGGCAATCCTTCAACTCCAATAGAAAATCGAGCAGTATCAGAGAATCCATTGTTTTGATTGTGGCATGAGCCGCAAGTTTGCACTCCATTTTTAGACAGCATCGGTTCGAAGAACAACATCTTTCCCAGATTGACTCCTTCTATCGTCAAGGTGTTATCTGCAGGTAACGCTGGTGGCGGTAAACCTTGGGGATTGAATGCGTATGGTGTATCATCAAATACTGCCTGATCTGGCTCCTCATCTTTATTGTCCTCCTCATTTTGGCAAGAAATAGTAAAAACGAAGATCAGGCTTGAAAGGAAGCAGACTATTTTTTTCATGAGATCTATTCAGTGAAGTAATTTAAACGGACAATGACATTCCTGAGAGTAGAGGGTTTCAGAAAACCAATCGAATTAATTCTTCCGCTTGGCTTGGAGAGTAATTTAATGGAAAAAACATCCTACAATATCATTGGCCGATAAAGCCAATTGCCTCTGATCATCAACTAGTTTACAATAACCTTTCTGGCGCTCCGTACATTTCGATCTGAAATGAGGTTGAATAAATAAACACCTTTATCGAGCGTGCCTAATTCGATTCGAAGGCCTTGGTTCAGTTGATTTTGTTGTAAGACGATCCTTCCTTGAACGTCGCTTACTTCTAGTCGATATGATTCTCCGCTTGCAGGGTCAAAGTTGAGTTGAATAAAATCACCATCCGTCGGATTTGGAAAGAGGTTAAACTTCAATTCGGCTGCAGCATCAGTCAATCCTAAAGGTGAAGTACTGATTTCAAAAACGCGCTCTTGCATGTTGATCAATGCGTCTTTGGCAGCGCCAATATCACCGTGGGAAATTACGCCGCCATCTACGCTAATGTTGTACAATATTTCTTCTGTATTGGCACGAACTGTTATTGAGGTGTTTGCAGACTCAACAGTCATTTCAGTAGGAAGCTCAACTCGGAAATAGTTGTTGTCTCCTAGTCCATGGAGCTCAAAGGTCTGTGATTGCGAACTTTCAACCCCCTCCATTGCTAGAAATCTATAACCTGCAGCCCATCCCCAGTGCATAGAAGGAAATTGAGGCGCCAGAGGGTGACCTGATGGCCAGCTTGCCGGGTCGGCATGATTGTTAGCTTCATCCACACCCACGCTGAATGAAAGCATTTCAATGTTGGCTCCATTAAAGCTACCAAGATCAATTGATGTTATTCCGCTTGCATCCACTAAGGCGAAGACATCCTCAAA
This sequence comes from Gammaproteobacteria bacterium, assembly GCA_047615865.1. Lineage (GTDB taxonomy): Bacteria > Bacteroidota > Bacteroidia > Flavobacteriales_D > Sanyastnellaceae > JADFAK01. The sequence goes on along the minus strand of JBLHIB010000158.1, from coordinate 4,636 downwards.
TTCTGTAACCTCTCCATTGTCGTGAGTTACTTCAAATTTTGATAAATAATACTCTAATCGATCAGCTGTAAATTCCTGATCAAGATTGTTGGTGCCTGACTCAAAAAAAGCAAAGTCTTCTCCATTGAGCTTGTGATTAATGTCAATGCTCAGATTGGTTTGAGCAAAAGTTGAAACACCGATAAATACGGCAATTAGGAGTAAACAGTTCTTCATATAAACAGGTTTAAAAATTAGTGGTCAAATTGAACAGATAGTTTCAAAGTGAGAAAGATACAAAATGAGGCCAGTTGAAAGGGAATTTAGCTTGCTCTATCCAAATAACCTTTGATTCCTATATGTTAAATACAACACATTCAAAATCAATATTTAGTTTGGGTAATTATTTGGGACGAGGTTATTGTTTCTTGAGACTTTCTCAAATTAAGTGAGATTCAGGCTAATTTCCTGTGGGAAACCGATAAAACGACTCATTCAAGAGGTTTTTTAGGAGCAAGACGTCCCATATCACCATGAGTCCTTCCATCACCCTATGATGGTTTAGTAAAAGTCTGCACCGCCCGAAAGGTTGCATCGCACTTCATGTGCACTGATTACCCTATCGTGGATTGGACTTCTATGCTGTGTTTCATTGTCCTTGGCAAAACGTTTGTTTACACTAGAAATAGTCAAACGCTTTGAAGTAGAGCAATCTTCTTCTACTTTCTGTCTGTAGAACAATGGTTTAGCTTTTTTATTTGACTAGATTTACTCGTTGAGAAGACTGAACATCCATCGTCTTGGGAACAATATCTAAGTTGAAGAATAGAATGACTACCGATCACGGAGAGCCTTTCGACTTCTTCCAATTCATATATTTACAACAAACAAAATCTAATTTAATGTTCAATTCAAATCCAATTCGCATTGCATTCGGACTGCTATTATCTGCAATCCTGTGTCTGAGCGCGACAGCCCAAGTCAACGTCTCTGACCCGATATCGGTCACGGATGGTGATGACTCCTTCGGTAAGAGAAGTCCGAAAATAGCAATCAATGCAAATGGCGAGCCCATGGTCTTTTGGATGCGGACTGGCAATGAGGCCTTTTATCTCAGCACAAAGACAACAAGTGGATTCTCCGATCCAACCCAAATTTCCTTCGGTGGCTTGAATCCCAACCTGTGGGGCGGTAGCCTTGGCCCCAATATGGCTTCAAATGGGGATGATGTCTACGTGACTTTCGAGGTATATGGAGACGCAATCTATGTCACCCATTCTCCTGATGCCGGACAGACCTGGGAATCTCCCGTGGCCGCGTTCATCCCGCCCCAAGGTAGAGTAGCAACCATTCCAATCATCGCGGTCGACTCTGATGGCAATCCTTATGTGGCATATGTGAACACGAACACTTCTGAAGGCGATGCATATTATGGAATGGTTCGATCTGCAGACTTTGGACAGAATTATTTCGCAGAGGTAGATGTTAGTGCTGAGTCGGTTGGCGCAGAGGTCTGCGAGTGCTGCAATGGTCACATCGAAGTGGCAGACAATGGAGATGTGTTTGTCGCCTTTCGAAATAACGACAACAATTTGAGAGATATCTGGCTCGCACGTTCTACTGATGGTGGTGAAACCTTCAGCTCAGCCTTTGATGTCGATGAGACAGATTGGACGGCTTTTATTTGTCCGAGTAACGGGCCAAATTTTGAGATTATTGACAACGAGGTCGTCACCGTCTTTTGGTCTGGAGCAGGCGCCTCAGGTAGCGGAGTGTATTACTCATTATTCAATAATCAGTCAGGTGTGGCTGCGCCAACCATTGATTTGAACTTAAGCGATATCTCGTCATCAAATCAGACTCGACCGCGCATCGCTGGTGTCACGGACACCTTGGCTATCGTCTGGCAAGAGAGTTATAATGGCAGCGTCGACATAGCAATGAGTGTTTCTACCTCGGGTATAAGTGGGCTCAATACAGAAGCGTTTAGACTTGGAGAATTGCCATCCACACAGCAGTTCCCATCTATGTTATATTCAAACGGTTCCTTTCATGTCGTCTATGAAGACTCGGAGAGTAATACGGTCATGTATCAAGAGGTGGGCTTTAATACACTTGGGCTGAACGAAAATACTATGATTGAGTTCAGTATGTGGCCTAATCCGGCAAAAGATGAAATCGAGATTCGTCATTTTGAGAATGACCCATTAGATGTTCAGATCATCGATATTCAAGGTAGAGTGGTCTATCAAGGGGAAATCGGCCAGTCGTCTAACGTAATTGATCTGCAGCTTCTGACTCCGGGAGTCTATCAGGTCATTCTGTCTAACGAAAAAACATACTCTTCTCAAAAGTTGATTGTTGTATGATTAGCAAATAGTGTTTAATGTGTTTAGGGATCGTTGTTCTGTTTCATGGCAAGTCGAAGAATCTTCAAACGCGAAGCGTCTTCGGCTTTTTGGTTTGGCAATGGGCCTAGGACATAAAAAAGCCGCCCCGTAAACATTCAGGGCGGCTTGTGTTCAAAATTGGTTTATTTACTTCTTGATCATCTTTTTGGTGAGTCGTTCTGTATCGGCATAAAGCGAGTAGTAATAAATGCCAGACGCTACGGCTGAGTCATCCCAACGCTCGGTGTACTCTCCTTTTTCCATATCCTGATTGATCAAGACATCAAGTAATCTGCATGCTAGTTAGAGTCTGTCCATACAGTCCGTTATCTGCGTTGCACTCGTTTTAAAAACAGTCATTGCCCTAATGGAAACTCTTTGATTTTTAAAACTTCGCGCGCCTTGCTACCGAACTATCTGGCTCAGCCTCCTGACTCTATTGACAGACTCTAGTTAGGTTGTGTAGAAGCTCGGCCTATGAGTATAAACGTTGTGTTCGACTACAACTCTTCTTTCACAGAGCCGCAATGGAGCATTTTATCTCCAAAATAAGGATTGTTTATTTCCTTTTCAGCACTTATCCAATAGGCACCTTCATTTTCAAATGCCATGGGACAGTACTGTCTGTAAAGCTTGGATTCATTGGCACCTATAGCTTTTACCAAGGTATAGATATTTTCAGAGAGCGTGTTAAAGTGTTCTCTTTGATGCTCTGTATCAATTGATTCAGCGATGTGTTCCACATCGATTCGGATTTTTTGCAGCAGATCATCTTGACCATCATCAACATGCTTCAATAATTGTTTTGCAGCATTGCTCGCAGCTGCTCCGTCTGTTGCTACCAAAGCATCTTTGATATCAAGGTAGCCATCTGTTATAGCCGATATTTGTTCCACACCCATATTTGTGTCAACAGTGGTAGATGTGGTCTCACTATTTTGCGAATTGCTACAAGATGGTAAGACTGATGAAACTCCTAAGATGACTGCAAGGGTTAAAATTGATTTTGACATTTTCATTCTGTTGATTTTTAAGTGAATAATTAATTAATTTTCTTTTTAATCTCTCCGCAAGTCAACATGGACTCGCCGAAATAGGGGTTCAGTATTCCCTTTTCTTGACTCAACCAATCAGCTCCTTTATTGGAGTCTGCCATGGGACAATGCTGAATGTAAATTGCAGATTCCATAGGGTCAAAGGATTCTGTTAAGGCAATCATTGCATTTGAAATACTGATAAAGTTGTCTCTTAATGATTTGATCTCACCGAGATGTTCAATATGCTGTAGACTTTCACTTAGTGCGGTTGATTGTTGCATCCATAAGGTGTGAGCATCGCCCCCAAATAAGTTCATATCCATGTTTTCTACAGCGGCTTTCACAGCCATACCCGATTCTTTTGCGCTCTCATAATTATCGTTTGCCAAGGCTGATTTCATCTTGAAGTAATTTTCAAAGAGCGGTTGTAGGGCCTTTTTGGCATCAGTAGATATGGTTGTTTTATTTGTAGAAGGCCGATTGGTATCCATACTTGAATTAGCGTTTCCACCGTGATTGTGCCCCGTCATTGCCACTCCACCTTCGGGGTTCATCATACTTGGTTTACCCGCTAGCTGCGCTGCAGCATCGATACTGAACGTGCCATTTACCGCTATTTCTTCTCCGGGCTGCAAGCCTGATTCAATCACATAGCTTTCTCCTAACTCCGGCCCCAGCGCTACTTCACGCATTTGAAAACTCACTTTCTGGGCGGACGTTTGCATTACATAAACGACCGAGCGTTTACCTGTCCACATTACGGCAGATTTGGGAACAGTCAAGGATGAGTTACCCTTATTGGTTTTTGCTTCTACCGTTCCGCTTACGAACATTTCAGGCTTCAAAAGCAAGTTTTGATTGTTCTGCTCTACTCTTGCTTTGGCAACCCTTGTTTTAGGATCGATTACTGGATCTACGTAGCTAATTGTTCCGCTAAAGGTTTTGCCCGGCAATGATTGCAAATTGTAGATCACTTTATCGCCTTCATTTATCCAAGCCATATCTGATTCGTATACATCAAACATCACCCACACCTTAGATAGGTCAGCTATCTCATATATTGGCTCACCTTGTTTAATGTAGTCCCCGAGATTGACCAGTTTTTCTGTTACATATCCCGATCCATTGGCAAGTATTGGGAATTGCTCCATGGTTCTATTTGATGATAGAATCCCGTCAATCTGCTTCTTAGTCAGCTTCCAGTTTTTGAGCTTTTCTTTCGCTGCATTG
>JBLHIB010000157.1:0-6585 GCA_047615865.1 Gammaproteobacteria bacterium | reverse complement strand
CGTCCATGTCTATTTCGTACAAGCCATGTTTTTCGATCGATTCAAGTCCTTCCTTGCGCATGTAAGGACGAACCTCGTCAATGACTTCATCAAGTTTTTCGAGTTCGTCCTCGTTCAAAGGAGCCCCCGACTCGCCGTCAATGCAACACTGGCCTTTGCAAGCGCTTAGGTCGCAGACAAACTGTTTGTCGAAAATCTCTGTTGAGATAAGGGTCTTACCGATGGAAATCATGGCACGAAGATAATGATGTAAAAGCAAGACTCCCCACATTATGCGCCATTGCTCCGAGGTCTTTTCTTAAATTTGTAGGATGGCCAATGAAAACCTAGATAGAAAGAACCTGTTCAGCAAGCTCACCTTCAGGCGAGTGCTTAATGGTGTGCTTATTTGGGTAAGCTACCACATCTCTCGATTGACCAAAAGGCCAGTTGTATGGGGCAAGCCTATCAGTTTGTCGCTTGAGCCTACCACTGCATGCAATTTAGGTTGTCCTGAATGTCCATCTGGACTCAAACAATTCACTCGCCCAACAGGAAACTTGAAGACCGATCGCTTTGAAAAATTCCTAGCCGAAATTCACAGTACGGCCCTTTACCTGACTTTTTATTTTCAAGGAGAACCCTACATCAATCCGGATTTTTTGAAAATGGTGAAGAAAGCCAGTGAAAAAGGAATGTACACGGCCACGTCTACGAATGCTCACTTTTTGGATGATGCCAAAGCACGAGAAACCGTAGAGTCTGGTCTGGACCGATTGATTGTTTCCATAGACGGAACTACCCAAGAAGTATACCAGCAGTATCGTATAAATGGTAAGTTGGAAAAAGTCATCGAAGGGACAAAGCGTGTCATTGAATGGAAAAAGAAACTCAATTCTGCCACGCCTCACGTGATTTTTCAATATTTGATCGTTCGGCCCAATGAGCACCAAATAGCAGAGGTAGAAGAATTGGCCAATGAGCTAGGAGTCGATGAGGTAAGATATAAAACAGCTCAAGTTTACGATTACAAAAATGGCAATCCCTTAATTCCTGAGAACACGGAATACAGCAGATACAAGCAATTGGCTGATGGGACTTGGGCGGTGAAGAACAAACTCATCAACCAGTGTTGGAGAATGTGGAGTTCATGCGTAATCACGTGGGACGGCTTAGTTGTACCTTGCTGCTTTGACAAAGATGCCGAGCATAGAATGGGCGATCTGAAGAACAAAAAATTTGCCGAAATATGGAGCGGACCAGTCTATTACGGTTTTCGCAAGAACCTTCTCCATGGAAGGGATCAAATCGATATTTGTCGGAACTGTTCGGAAGGAACAAAGGTTTGGGCCTGATTCAATAAAAATTCTGTATTTTCATGCGTCCGAGCTAGTCTCTGAAAGCCTTGCCAATGTTGGGGTGTGGAGCTCTATGAAAAATAGTTTAATTTTATTTCGCTTCTGACCCAAGGTTTTTGGATTTGTGGGCGTCTATGCTATTGAAAGCGTGATTCTGGAGTTCAATTTATTTGAACTAAGGATGATAACAGGTTAAATGTTTAGTATTAAATATTGCATCTAGCGTGTTCAGAGATTATGAAGTAGGTTGAACTTCCACGTTTGACCAATTGAAAGAATCTCTGAACTCGCTTTTTGTAATTCCAAAACCAAAACTGACGAAACACATTGTTGGAATATGATCCAATATTGATCAAGAAGTGTCTTAAAAAAGACCGCCGGGCTCAGAATGACCTTCATGAGCGCTGCTACAATGTGTTGATACCTGTGTGTTGGCGATATTCCACTTCGCGCGACCAAGCTGTTGAGTACTTCAATCAAGGATTTTTGAAGATCATCACCAACTTGGATAAGTATAAAACGAAAGTGCCTTTTGAATTGTGGTGCCGACGGGTCATGATCAACTCAATCATTGATGATTACCGTAAAGGCAAGCAATACAAAGAGAATATAGAGTTGAAAGCTAGAGAAGAGATGGCGCGTATGCAGGCTAATGAGCCAGTTTTGAGCGATTCCCAAGAGGAAATGCTTGATCTGATCAAAACCAAAATGGGGTTTTTGCCTCCGGTTACTTCCAAGGTTTTCAACTTGTACGCAATTGATGGATACAAGCACCACGAAATTGCGAGTTTGCTCAACATAAGTGAGGGAACTTCAATGTGGCATTATTCAATTGCGAAGAAGAAGATTAGACAAATGATAAATGATTCTGCAAGCGCAGGAATGATGAATGAGCGAGCTTCGTAAGCCATATCAACCAGGAAAAAGGGAAGAAATTCCTGCTGGACTAGAGTATCGCCCTGAAATGTGGGACAGTGCTTTGGGCTTAATCGAGAACCACGAAAAGGTGGTCTTTCGACGTAAGCTTATTGTGGCTGCTGGGGTCGTACTACTCTTGGCTTTGGGTACCGGATTTTGGGATAGAAATGTTTCTAGCGACGGGGCGCAAATGGCGCAGCAGCAAGATGTCTTTTATGCCGAGTTACGAGATTCTCAAGACCGGCAGTCTGCGCACATATCAGAGTCCAATGTGCAAGATGTTGCCATGGGTAGCGAGTATGAATCGAATTTCTCAGGTCTAGCTTCGATACCTCAAAGTAATGATCCGATTGGAACAATCACAGCGCTTCATACGACCTCAATTGATGAGGATGAATTGATCGCTGCATCGGAACCAAATGTTCAGCTTGATGAGAGCCTTTCTCAAGAAACTGACGCAGCCAATAGCGATGAGGGAAGTTCTCTGCCTCAGTCAGGTATTACTGAAAATACCGACGATGAATCAAATGGTGCCTTGGTCGATAGCCAGCAACTAACAGCAGTTGAAGAGCAAGCCAGTGTCGAAGAATCGACAAGTACTTTTGAGGATGCACATATGGGGCAGGCGAACAATGAAACGGAACTAGTAACAGTAGCAGCAGAGGATGCCGCAAAGGAAGATCCTGCGCAGGACCAATTGCAAGCCCCTGCCGATGACAACAATGAAAACAAGAATTTAACCGAGGGAATACTTTCAGAAGATGCCACCGTTGGTGTGCAGTCTGAGAATCCTATTCCACTCAACATTAAACAAGTAAACGGAGAGGATTCGCCTCTTCAGTATGAGCCTTTTGCCGAAGGTGCTCCTGCCCCTCATGCGTTTTCTACCGAATTCATGAGATTAGGGCAGGAGCCGCGGAAGATGAATCCACGGCCGTGCACATTGATTGCCAACTCTAAAGAATTTAAAAAGCCGCAAGGTATAATTGTAAATCTCAAACAAAAAGAACTGCTACTACCATTGCAACAGTTCAATGTTCAGGTAATGCTTGGTGCGAGCATCCTGTCCCATTACGGCAGCCGGAAGCGAGAGCTTGCTCTCAGTCCGGTAGCTGGTGTTGGGGTTGATTACAACTTCAAACGTCGCTTGAGCTTGAATGCACAGCTGCAGTACTTTTCAGTGAAAAACATCCAAAGAGATCGCGTTGTCGTTCAGGAGGAAATTGATTTTGCTCTGTCTACAACTACGTTTACCTACAACACTGAAAAACTCCACTACATTTCGGTGCCGTTGAATTTTGCTATCCGACTTAAAAACAGACATCAGTTTAGTTTTGGAGGTGGTATTTCGTATTTGATTGCGGCCAACAATAAAGTGAAGATCGAAGAAGAAAGTAGCCTGAATCAGGCGAATGTGTCCGAATTTCAAGCAAGTAATGTATCTGATGGTTTTGCACCAATCACGAGTTATTTGAACTTTGGCTACAATTATTACGTAACACCCAACGTCACCGTGGGCTTGAGGTATCAGGCGGGGTTGACAGATGTGACCCTCGATAATTCAGAGTTGTTTATCGATAACAGAAAAGATAGAAACACGAGACTAGCCGCTTACCTTAGATTCAATGTGTTGTGATCATGAAAAATTTTGCATACATATTAGCGCTGGTGGTCTTGACTGCAGTTGGTTGTAAAAAAACACCAATTGAACAGTCAATCAAAGCAACTTCATCTCTCAAAGGGACGGGCTTGCTCAATGATCAACCATTTACCTTTGCCGCTGGTGAAAATAACACCATCATGGAACCATCTTTTGATCGCAACGATGAGGGGGTGAATGAATTTGTTGGTGAATTTAAAAAAGACAATGGAGAACTTACTTCGCTCAAATTTGTCATCCAAGATGATGATCGCCGATTGCCAGTAGAATCTGTTTCAGTGGATATAGCTCTTTCAGAAGGGATGTATAGTTTCCAGACTGATGAGGTTCCCTTGGATCCCTTGAAGCTCCAATTCTACTCTCTTGCGTTTGCCGAAGGCTTATTCAACTATACATGGAACCTAAATGGTGACGTTGTGAGCGGACAAGAAGAACCCGAATTTCCAATAGTGTCTTTTGAGGAATATGCCGACTTTAACATGTTCTTAGAGGTGACCTCAATTGATGGTGATTGCTCAGATACCCTTCACCAACTTGCACCAGCTTATGAAGTACCTAGTGGACTTGCGAATTACCACAAACTTCCTTTTGTCAAGACTTATTTAGCCAATGGTGGAGTGCGATTCTCGTATCCTGGAGAAGTAATTGAAACAACTCAGATTAAGTGGGATGTCATTGAAGATGATGAGAATTACACTGTAAATGATGCTCCAGAGTATACGCACTATTTCTCTAGCGATGGCCCCCATCAGGTTTCTATGAATGTGATTATGGAGAATGGATATGTATTCAAATATGTTGAGAACGTTGCCCCATTCCAAAATGTATGCGCCGCAAGTATTCAATACGAGCATGTTCCAGTTGACCCTTCTGCGGTTAGTGTTTCCAATGTGCGTATCGATTTTACGGATGAGAATGGAATTCAATACAGTAGCTACAATCCTGTGATTGAAGAAGATCTTGATCGTGAATTTGAAGTCTCAGATGTGACTGACTTCAACACCACATCTACTGGCCTCGAAACGAGAAAAGTTCAAGTGCTATTTTCTTGCACAGTGTACGATGTAAATGATCCAACGAACTCGCTTCGCATTGATGATTTCTCCGGAACGATAGCGGTTTCATTCCCCCAGTAATTTTAATGGTAATCAGCATCTTTACCACTTGGTGAGACCAGATTTCGAGCAAGAATAGACTCGTAACTTCGAAGGGGTAAGCTCTCAACGTGTAGGCGTTGATTATTAAAACAAGAGCCTGTCAAATTCATCAAGGTGCGCATTGTATGCACTCTTATCACTTTCCGTATCGAAATTCCCAAAGCCAAGAGTAAAATGGTTGCTACTGCCCATCCAAGAATATCCATCAGTTGTATTTTAGACAATCTCCAGTAAATTTGGCCTAGTATTGAAAAGTCTAATCGCTTGCTCCAACAATCAGTCGTGTATCTTTTCTTACACGTATTGCTACTGGTAGAATAGTCATCCGATTTTTCTCGTTACATTCATGGCTCTTATGTAGAGAACATCATCGCCCTTGGAAATCCCCGACGTAGACATAAAAAAGCAACTCAACTGGAAGCGAATTCTCATCCCTGTTCTTTTGGGTGTGTTTGCTTCTGGATTTCTCCTTGTTCGCAGTCTGAACGAAGTGAAATTTGTAAAAGCCCCGCAAGAAAATAAAGGTGAGTATTCTTGGATAGACTCCAATGAAAATGGCGCCATTGATCACGGAGATTCGGAGGAGTTTGTGGCAACAGTTGGAGGAGATTATGTCATGAAAAGCTTTCGAAACATGCTTACCGATCAGCGGTGGACGATGTATTCTTTCTTAGCTCTGCTCGGAGCGTTGCTTACAGTTGTCATTCGGGATCTTGGTTATATGTATCGGATTCGGGCACTTACCGATAACGCTATTTCATGGCGGAAGAGTTTTGATGTGATCATGCTATGGGAGTTTGCTTCGGCACTCACACCTTCGGTTGTGGGTGGTTCGGGTGTTGCTATATTTATCCTCAATCGAGAAGGTATTAACCTAGGAAAGAGCACGGCAACAGTCTTTGTGACTGCACTGATGGATGAGTTGTTTTATATCATCACTGTACCCTTGGTTATCCTGTTGGTTGGTAGCGCCCACGTATTTCCTGAGACATGGATAGGCGGAACTGGGCTTTTTGGCTCGGTCAAGCCTTTGTTTTACGCCGGTTATGGTTTTATCGTTCTACTTACGTCAATAATATTTTTGTCGATTTTCTTCTTCCCGTATAGTTTCAAGAGACTACTAATGCGGCTATTCACAATTCGATTATTGCGCAGGTGGCTTCGCAAAGCGACCGAGGTTGGAGATGAAATTGTAGCCTCGTCTGAAGAGCTCAAGGGAAAAAGCATGGGCTATTGGATCCGTCCATTCGCCGCTACCATGCTCAGTTGGACTGCCCGGTTTTTCACCTTGAATTTCATCTTCTTGGCCTTTATTTCGAGCTTCGATCATTTTGTGGTTTATGCACGTCAATTGGTGATGTGGGTCATCATGCTCATTAGTCCGACACCAGGAAGCAGTGGCGTTGCAGAACTGGCTTTGGATAGCTTCTTTCGAGACATTATTCCATCAAGCATTGTATTGTTGCTCATCACCCTTCTTTGGAGATTACTCACCTATTTTCCCTACCTGTTT
>JBLHIB010000156.1:0-6666 GCA_047615865.1 Gammaproteobacteria bacterium | reverse complement strand
GCGACAAGGAAGAAGTAAATAGATTACGAGGAAGGAATTAGTGAGGATAGTCCAGGACGGAATTGAGCTTTCCAACTTAGGGCTGACTAAACTCCTATGTGGATGAAAGCATTGCTCTCGCTCCAATTCTACTTACCATTTTATTAGCACCTTTTTCAAACGAAAAAAAGGCCTTCTGAGTTAACAGAAGGCCTTTCAAATATATCTTAGGATTCCCTAGGCAGCGCCGGTTAAGACCAGCCTCAATTGGGAGTAGACGACATCGCATTCGGATCTTACGTTTCCCACAAGTAAGGGCAAACCGTCCAGATTTTCATTGTGTTTGGAGTCTTGTTCTATTTGTACAATATTTCCTTCCATGCTTTTTAATCCTAGCATGGCTACCGAGGATTTGGCTTTGTGAGCCAATGGATGCAGAGACAGCAGATCATTGCGATCTACACAATCTTGCATTTCCTTGATATACTCAGGAACTTGCTCGAGAAACAGTTGAATAATACTGTTAATCATCTCTTGGTTTCCTTGGAAAATTTGGTTCAAATAGCTTAAGTCAAATAATTGTTCATGATTATGAGTGTCCATTTTAAATTAATTAGGTTAGGTTAGTTAGTCTCTTTCTTATACTGTATACTTTGGATAAAGTTTCAGTTTCTTATACCTATTCCTAATAAATTTTGTTTGTCGGCGCACAACCCTTAATTACGTAGGAACAGACCTATATCGAAACAGATCAATTGGCCGTACAGTATAGTGGTCCTGAAGAAGCGCATACTGAAGAAAGGAAGTCTAGAATGGAAATGCTATTGTCCGCGCCCGCCGGGCAAATGGAACAATTAAACTCCTGCTCAAGAACCTTAACGCCAAAAGTTTCAAATTGGATGATATAGGCATTCTCTAAAAAGCTAATCGCATAATATTCGGTTCGATTCAAATACATCAGAAGAACTGCAGGCATATCCTCATTGTTGGCTCCGAAGTCAAGCGTGTTTTTGTTTTCAAAGCTAACTGAGACAATTTTCATCTCTTCGAGCATCCACAACAATTCGCTTACTCGCTCACCGTCATTTTCCCAATCCTCTAAAAGCAGAACTATTGGTTCATTCATTTTTCTCATTTTGAGCAAATCTAATGGGCCTATATCATACTAGAAGTGAGTTATTGGATGCTTTCATGTGTAAGTCATTTCTGATCGCGATAATTATCTCTACTTTAGTACCCATTATCATTACAGGTTTATGTCGAAGATTCTCGTAACAGGAGGGGCAGGTTTTATAGGTTCTCATACAGCAGTTGAGCTGATCAATAGCGGCTTTACGCCGGTGATCGTAGACAATTTCTGCAACAGCCACCAAAGTGTCATTGATCGCATTGAAAACATTGCAAATCAATCCGTTGTGTGGTATGATTTGGACTGTACCGATGAAGTTGCTCTTCGTCAAGTCTTTTTAGACCATCCTGAATTGCAAGGTGCTATACACTTCGCTGCGCACAAGGCAGTAGGTGAATCAGTGCAGTTTCCACTCAAATACTATCATAACAATATCAATTCCCTGGTGGTCTTGACACGCTTAATGAATGAGTTTGGCGTCCGCAACCTTGTTTTCAGCTCTTCTTGTACCGTTTATGGGCAGCCTGATATTCTCCCAGTGACCGAGAGTACTGAAATGCAAGAAGCGCAATCTCCCTATGGATTTACAAAACAAGTGTGTGAAAGGTTGTTGAATGACCTGAGAAAAGGAGACTCGAATCAGGTGAGTGCTGTCCTTTTGAGGTATTTCAACCCTATTGGTGCCCATCCTTCAGGACTCATCGGCGAACTGCCTCTTGGTGTTCCCGAAAATCTCATACCATACATTACACAAACCGCCGTTGGACTCCGTTCCAACCTCACCGTATTTGGAACTGATTACGACACCGCAGACGGAACATGTGTTCGTGATTACATTCATGTCGTGGACTTAGCCAAGGCACACGTTCAAGCTCTGAAGTATTTAGCCGCTAACGAAATTTCATGCCAAGCTTTTAATTTAGGTACAGGCCATGGAAACTCTGTTTTAGAAGTCATTAAAGCATTTGAAAAAGTAAGCAATACCAAGCTAAATTTTGCTTTAGGTGCTCGCCGGCCTGGAGATGTTGAGAAAATTTATGCCAGCGCCCACAAGGCAAATACTGAACTAAACTGGTCTACTCAATTGACTCTCGAAGATGCTTTGACGGATGCTTGGAATTGGCAGCTTAAACTGCACGAAACGGCAACGGCTCAGGACTAAATAAGCAGCCCGTATCCTACTATCGCATAATTCACTACAAATCCAAGTACAAAACCTGCATATACCTGAGCGTGTGTATGAGCTTGCAGATGCAAACGCGCAAAACCCACCCACCCTGCCACAAGAAGCAGCAGAATAATCAATGGCCCTGCGTTCAAAAAATGGACCTTACTCAAAGCGGCCAGACATCCAATCATACCTCCTTGCGATAACATATGTACACTGATTTTCCACTTGAGGTTGATGAGAAGTGTGATCAAAAGAGCCACCCAAACCGCGCAAAACATGCCCACCAATGGTTCGGATAAGATCATTGTTCGCGGACGTAAAAACCAATACGTTATAAAATAATAGGCAGCTACAACGATAAAAGGCCAGAACCGCTCATCTCTTGCTTCCATTTCTTTGCTCCCTACCATCCCCCTTTTTACCATAAGCCATATGCTCGCTGCGGGTGCCAAAATATTGACGATCAGAACAATGGTTATAAAAGGAATAACTGCTCGCTGAGCTATCAGATATGGGTCAATCCACATGGCAAGCCCAAAGATTATTAAGGGCATCCAAAGCGGATGAAAAATATAAGAAATGATTGATGCGGCCGCTCGCATATTAAAGTTCTCTTCTCAATCGAGCCACAGGAATAGAAAGCTGCTCTCTGTATTTCGCTACTGTTCGGCGAGCTAAAGTATAACCTTCCGCCTTCAACATTTCGACCAATTTTTGATCGGTAAATGGTTTACGCTTGTCCTCTTCATCAATGGCATCCTCAAGAAATTTCTTAACTATACGTGTCGACACTTCCTCTCCATCATCACGTGAAATAGACTCTGAGAAAAAACTCTTCAGTTTGTATGTGCCATAAGGCGTTTGAACATACTTGCTATTCGATACACGACTGATTGTACTCACATCCATGTTCGACAATTCTGCAACATCTTTAAGAATCATCGGTCGCAACTTCGACTCGTCGCCAGTCAAAAAATACTCCTTCTGATAATTGGCAATAGCCTCCATATTTATAAGAAGAGTATGCTGTCGTTGTTTGATTGCATCAATGAACCACTTGGCAGAATCGATCTTGGTCTTCACGAAAAGAATCGCTTCTTTTTGAGATTTCTCCGGTTTTTTCTCCAGAGCGTATCCCTTTATCATGTTCTTGTACTCCCGACTGATCTTCAATTCTGGAGCATTCCGTTGATTCAATACGACACGAATCTCATCAGACTCAACAGTAAGAAGGAAATCTGGAATAACAGGCTGAAGAGATTTTGTCGTCTCCTTCAACGAATTCCCTGGCTTTGGATTTAACTTCACGATTTCACCTATAGCCTCTTTCAATTCTTCTTCAAGAATGTCCATCTTCTTGGTGATCTTATCGTAATGCTTCTTCGAGAATTCATCGAAGTATTTTACTATAATTTCATGGGCCGTTACGATCACATCCGACGGATCGTCGAACCGCTCCAATTGAATGAGAAGACATTCCTGCAAGTCACGCGCTCCAACACCTGGAGGGTCTAAATCTTGTACCACTTTGAGCACGACATCCAATTCATCAGAAGTCGCAATTATATTTTGCGAAAAGGCTAGATCATTCACGACAGCGCCAAGTTCTCTTCGCAAATACCCATCATCGTCTAAGTTACCAATGAGATGCACAGCCAGCATCTTATCCCTCTCCGTCAGATTCCTCCAACCCAATTGGGTGAGCAACACCTCTTGAAATGTTTTACCACTGCCTAAAGGAATAGACGCAGACTCATCATCAGGACTTGAATTCGAAACAGAATACTTGTAGTCAGGAGTATCGTCATCAGACATGTACTCACTCAAGTCAAAATCCAATTCATCGTCTTTAACTTCTTCCTGCTCTGGCTCCTCGAAATCATCATCGGCATCCGTCTGTTCCTTCCCTTCATCCAGCGCTGGATTTGCCTCAAGCTCCTCTTTGATGCGCTGTTCAAGTTCAATTGTTGGCACCTCAAGCAACTTCATCAATTGAATTTGTTGGGGTGATAACTTCTGCTGGAGTCGCTGTTGTAACGTCTGCTTTAACATAATTCTTCTTTTCCTAGTCCGACAAAAATACGTTTCCTTCTTAACTTCAAGGAACGTTTATTACTCTTTTCCTTTCATCTCCTGATAGAAAACTTACTTAATCCAGAATTAATATAATTGACGATGACATGAAGTGGATAGGGTATTTGACTTCAAAGACGTATAACTATATTTGAAGGTACAAACCTTCAAGAAATAATTTCCCACAGTGAGGATAATTACCCTCACCGCAGAACCAAAGCAATGAATATGAAAAAACTCTCCATTATCCTGGGGCTAGCAATGGCATTCAACGCAGGAGCTCAGCTCGGTTTTACCGATGCCTCAGCGACCGTGTTCACAGATTCTGAGGTGGCATCTAGCCACCCAGTGGGTATTACGGACATGAACAAAGACGGGCTAGACGACGTCATAAGAATGGGAAGTGGTCTTATAATCCTTGTAGACTACCAGCAGGCCGACGGAACCTATATAGAGGTCGAGTTAGGCGCTTTAGGCAGCGAAGAAGGCGAATGGGGTGTTGATAATGCATGGGGACTAGCCATAGCAGATGTAGATGGGAACGGCATGTGTGACATCATGGCCGGCGGATTCTACGACACAATTAAAATTGGTCTAGTTTCTTCTGATGGCATGACGATGGAAGTAACCTATGCCGAAGCTGAAGATATCTTTGTTCAAGGAATCAACTTCTTCGATCTGGACTATGATGGTCATGTTGATATTTTCGCATGTCATGACGACGGTCCCAGTTTGATTGTTCTCAATGACGGAACAGGTGGATATACCTACGATGACATGGAGGTAACTGCCTTGTTGAATACATCACTTAACGGGACTGATGAAGAGGGTTCAGGAAACTACGGCTCATGCTTTACGGATGTCAACAACGATGGATATTGCGACCTATATATTGCAAAGTGTCGTCAAGGAGTTACCGACAACACTGACCCACGAAGAATCAACCAATTGTGGTTGTATGATCCAGAGACAAACTCATACAATGAGGCCGCTGTTGCTGCAGGTATTGCCGTAGGGGCTCAAAGTTGGTCGGCCGATTTCGGTGATATCGACAACGATGGTGACATGGATATGTACTGCGCAAATCACGACACAAACAACATGCTTTTCGTCAATGATGGAACAGGAGTTTTTACAGATGTAAGCGCTGCTGCTGGACTTGATGAGGTAGTTCCTTTTGCGACTATTCAAACTGCAATGCGTGATTTTGACAATGATGGCTTTATCGACATTCTCGCGACAGGTGGCACCAGTTATATCATCGCTATGAACAATGGCGATGGAACGTTTACTGTTGAAGATGAAATTTTTAGTGAAGACATCAATTCTTTTGGTCTCGGAGACGTGAACAACGATGGATACGTGGACATTCTGGCAATTACTGGCGGCTACGGCGGCTGGGGAGAAGCTGATGACAAAATCTTGATGAACGATGGCGGCGACCACAACTACTTGATGGTCGACCTCACAGGTGTGGTAAGCAACCCTGACGGAATTGGAGCTCGAGTTACTATTGAAGGAGCTTTTGGAACTATGATTCGCGACGTGAAAAGTGGCGAGAGTTACGGCATCATGAATAGTATGATTTCTCACTTCGGCCTTGGACAAAATGACACAATCGAAACGCTTACGGTCACTTGGCCTTCTGGCACAGTGGACATACTTAATGATGTTGATGCGAATCAAACAATCACGGTTGAAGAGGGAGGCAACGTAGGAGTTGCCGAGCTTGAAAACAATGTGAATGTAAATATTTACCCAAATCCGATGATGGATGAGCTTACAATCGACAGCGACATCAACCAGGGCAAAATTGAACTATTGGACGCTCAAGGAAGATTGGTTCTTTCTCAGGAATTGAATGGATCTAAGACGACTTTAGACACATCGCATCTCCCTTCAGGTCACTACACGTGGACTTTGAATTCGAATAAGGTACTCGTCGCTTCTGGAAAAGTGATTAAGCAATCTTAAACAATACTATTTATTAGCAGCATTTGTAGTTCGTACTGCAAATGCTGCTTTTTTAATGATCCTATTTCAGGCTAGGCGTAGAAACATTTGCGCCTAGCGCTGGCCAGAAGAAAGAGAAAAATAGGACGTGTTTTTAGCCTTTGGAAAATGGTGTTGCGCACATGAATGACATGACTCAAAAGAGCATGAAAATAAAGCCTTCGGCAAATGATAGAATGAAGTTATCGGCTCAGGGGTTTGGGCCTTTGGCAAATATCTATTTGTCTTAGAATTCAGCGCTTTGAGGCGTTCTTGGGAAAGGAATTACGTCACGAATATTGCCCATGCCAGTCACAAACAT
>JBLHIB010000155.1:0-6753 GCA_047615865.1 Gammaproteobacteria bacterium | reverse complement strand
AGCATGAAAACAGCACTTTTAGCAATTGGGCTTTTAGCACTCGGAATAGCAGGTATCGCTATCAAGATTCTCGTAAAGAAAGACGGAGAATTCGCCGGAACATGCGCATCCAACAACCCTATGCTCAAAGATGCTGGCGGTTCATGTGGCGTTTGCGGGGCTCGACCTGAGGAAAAATGCAAGAACGACGAGGATTAAACCTCTCCTTGCAACACATCCTTGACTCTTCCATTGACTTTTCTTAGAAGCATTTTGTTTGTCAGTCACTGCGCATACTCAATTTATCACGCCGTTTCACTAGTTTCGTAGCAGACCAGCGAAATGACAATACCCACAATCAAATCGTGCGACCAGGAAATCAATCCTGACCTCTTTAAATTCTTGGATGAGTATCTGCCATTTAGATACGACTCGAAGGTATTCGAATGGGAATATGGGCATGCAGATAAGGTTTTCTGCTACCTCGAGTCGTTAGATGGGAAAGTGCTTGGTGCTCAGGGAATGATTCCAATCAAGCTGCATTGTGGTTCACAATTGCTTTCTACGGCCAAAAGCGAGACTTCATACTTAGCTGCAGAAGCCCAAGGTCAAGGTCTGTTCTCAAAGCTTTACAAGAAAACGCTCGAGCACACCCAAGAAAAGGGACTGGAATTGATTTGGGGATTTACCTCGCTCGGGCCGGTTTGGAAAAAACTTGGATTTCATGTGCAGAATGATTGTCTGCTCAACTGCGAAGTTCAACTCAGGCCAAGCACACTTCCGAAAGAGTTCCTCAAACTTAGAAGGTGGTTGGGTTATTTTAAGTCGGCGTTATTGGCTGTAAAAACGGCTCAGGCAAATAAGCGAATGACATCGGGGATTAACTCTATTACATACACTTACAGTGAGTCAACGCTTTCTACGAAGGACATTCAATCGGTACACGAGAAAATTCAAAAAGACAACCCACAGCTAGTTGCTTTGGACATGAACGAGGAATTTTTCGAGCAGCGTATTACGAAGAATCCGTTTATAGACTATGCTTTTGGATCGATAAACGACAGCCAAGGGCAAATGCTTGGTTACTACATTCTGGCGACCAAGCCTGGAGCTCAATCGGCGTATTTGAGTGATGTGAGTGCAGTGAATAACGAAGTCAAACAACAACTCATCTCGCAAGCTATCACTAAAGCTAAAGCGGATGGCTGTCGGACTTTGAAACTATTCGGCAATCGGCTTAATCCACTTATGAAGCAGACCCTTGATCTACTCGATCAATTTGGGACTCGAAAGATGGATTCGGGGATGTATTTGGTCGTAAAACCACTTTCAGACGAGCAAGTAGCTGCGAAACACAACTTTGACAACTGGTATATAAACGGTCTATGGACGGAAGGGATAACGCAGTGATTGTATACTACATCGAACAACTGCGGCCTGAGGATGAGCATGTCTTTGACTTCATCTTCTCGACTTTCGGTGCGCCCAGCCGCAGGACCGAGAATCCCGATGAGGCGCATATCTCTTACCTCGAAAAGCCTCAATCCAGTTCAAGCAAACTGGCAATCGTCCGAAATGAAGCCGACATCCTATGGAAGGATGTCATTGAAAATAAACTGGACGCCTCATTCATCGGATCAACTTTAGATTTCGATCTTATCAACGCCATTTCATACTTTCTCAGAGACATGGGGAATAAAGGCAAGGATGAAAGCTGTTATGACGAACACCAACGTTTGCGGTACAATAGTTCATTCCAAAATGATCAAGGAATTGGAGCCCTGCCGGTTGTGAATCTGTACATGCTGTTTTTGAAGGAACTACTTTCGACCAAGCTCGACATTGACATTCAACCATTCTATCCAGATGGCAAGAAAGCGTGTGTAATTCTCTCGCATGACGTCGATCATCCAGATAAACATGCTTCGCTCAAGACATTCAAGTTACTACCTAGAAACCGCTCTTTCAAAGGATTTGCACGTCATCTTCTCAGACTAGTTGGCAACATCAAAGGCTATGTCACCGACAAACACAAAGACGAGTTCTGGTGTTTCGAAGAAGTCCTAGAAGCCGAAAAGCAACGTGGATTCAAGTCTACAAGCTTTTTTGCCGTCGTGAACAAACATGATAAACGCGGCGATGCCAATTTGGATGTGATTTACTCTGTTCATCAACCTCGATTTAAGTCGGTCTTTGAGCGGATGAAGTCCGAAGGTTTTGGGATTGGTGTGCACTCGGCGTACAACGCCTTTCAGTCGGAGGATCAATTCAGCTTTGAAAAGAGCAAACTAGATGCAGCAGCCCAATGCGAGGTAATCGGTCTGCGCCACCACTTCTGGCACATGGGAACTGATCCCAAGGCAACGCTCCTCAAGCACGAAGAAGCAGGATTCAAATACGACTCCTCAATTGCTTTCAACGACCATCTAGGTTTTCGGTATAGCACTGCCTTTCCCTTCTATCCTTTCCATTCAGGACTAAAGCGCAAAATCGACGTGCTGCAGATCCCTGTATTTTGCATGGATGGGAATCTTTTCTATGATGACAGCATGACTGTTGAGAAAGCGATTGAAGAGGTTTCGAAACAACTCGATACGCTGGTTGATCTAGAAGGAATTGGTTCAATTGACTGGCACACGCGCACCTCCTATCCAAAAGGCCCCACGTTTCATAAATGGGGAAGCGCATACATTGAGATTTTGGATCTACTGGCTAGTCGGAAAGAAATATGGGTTACTTCTGCTGAGGAATTCTACGCTTGGTGGATGCAGAGGATAAACGAAAAGCAGAAAGAGTAAACCTTGCGAAAATCAAACATTCTAGTGATGTGTTGTGCTCAAAGAAAGTCAGTACAAAAGCGCGCTCTCAATCCTCAGCCGTGAGTCTGATTTCCGTCAGACTGCCAAAAAAAACCAATAGATCGGCCTTTTGACTTAAGTCGAGCGAAAACTGCCGGATGTGCTCAGATTGCAATGGATGAGTCTCTCCATCGGCATACTTGTCAATCACTTCAGCAAGTGTTTCAACAGAGCCGTTGTGCATGTATGGAAAAGTAAGCGCCACATTCCTCAACGAAGGAACCTTGAATTTTGCATGATCCTCATCAAGACCTGAAATCAACGCACGCCCTGAATCCTGGTAAGTCTCGAAGTAGCCGTTGTTTTGGAATGAATAGTCTGTAAAAACAAACCCACCATGGCAAGCAGTGCAGTTGAGTTCATCTGATTTGAACAACGCCCATCCCCTTTTGGCAGAATCGCTCAATGCATCCGGATTCCCGCGCATGAACACATCAAAATCTGAATTCTGACTAATCAGTGCCCTTTGAAAATTACCAAGGGCTTTTTGAACTATCTCGATTGTAAGATCTTCTCCATATGCCTTTTGGCTCATCTCATTGTAGATGCTTATTCTATTCAGACGAACAAGTAATTCCTCAGGATTTAAGTCAAATTCCCGATGATCATTGATAGGCCCCAGCACCTGCTCTTCAAGGGTAGCAAACTTTCCATCCATCATAAAGTACGGATGTAAACCAACATTGAATAAGGAAGGAGTATTGCGAGTTACTGTTCTATTTTTAATGCCCATGCCTAAAGGCAAATGATCTGCAAGGGCTTCGGTGAGCATGTGACATGACTGGCAACTTATGCTGGAATCTTGAGAAAGCATGGATTCAAAGAAGAGCTCACCACCAAGCGTAACACTGGCATCTGAATCAGGGTTATCGTCTGGATATACAACCTTATCGATCGCCCAAGGCTCTTCAGTCTGCGCACAAAACGCAGCCAAAATAGCTCCGACGACTACAACAAGAACAATTGCAATTTTTTGCATGGTGCAAAGTAGTTAATGCCATGTTATCCTAGCAAGTCATGTTTTCGGAATATGGGATTTTCACACGTTGGATATTACTCGATTTTCTAAGTAATTATTATGATCCAAAGATCATCACCTGTAAATACTCACCCAGCAAATCCTCCAAGTTCTCATGGCCGTGCAGTTGGTCATACCGAAGATCTAGAGAATGAAATTGCGTCTTTTGCTCTTCTGATAGTTTGAGCTGGAATGCAAGCGCTTTGTAGGCGTCATCCAAAAGTCCGTTTGGATTTACTACAGGCAACGAATTGGAAACAATCTCTGCACTAGCAGACGCCTGAACCTCATTGAGCGCATGAATAATCTCGGGAGCAAATATCCCAAAAGAGCTTTCGTAAAACTCAGTAAAACCACCATTGGTTACCGTTTGGTTCAATTTCACAATCACATAAACCATCTTTTCTGGAACAGTCAACTCCTGAACCGCATTATACCATGCCGACCAATTTTCAGTATCATAAGCAGCATCCAGCAGTTGTTGATCTGCTGCACTGTATAGTCGACTTATTAATGCTCTATTTGAAATATTCTCCATTGTTGGTTTTTGGGTTGTGGTACAATTAGCAAATATAAATCAGAATGGCGCGAGACCTTAAACCCCACGCAACTTCAACCCCATCTCCCCAGCAATCTTAACCGTATACTCCCAAGCAGCATCATGCTCATTGGGAATCTTGCCATCAAGAATAGCCTCCTTAATCTGCTGCTTGAGCGTGCCGATTTCCTTGCAAGGTCCCATTCCAAACTTCTCCATAATCTCCTCTCCTGTAACCGGCGGTTGGAAGTTACGCACACGATCCGATTCCTCAACGATTATAATGCGTTCGAGTACCGTTTCGTAGTTGGCTAGGTAGCGCTTGACTTTCTTCTCATTCTTGGAAGTGATGTCGGCTCTGCAGAGGATCATCAGTGCGTCGATGTCCTCTCCTGCTTCGAAGACTAGTCGGCGAACGGCCGAATCTGTGATTTCCTCTTTCGTGAGGGCGATAGGCCGCAAGTGCAGCAACACAAGCTTTTGGACAAACTTCATCTTGTTGTCCTGCGGCAGACGCATACGCTTGAAAATCCGTGGAACTAGGCGCGCCCCCTTATCCTCGTGCCCGTGGAAAGTCCAACCCGTTCCTTTTTGGAAACGCTTGGTTGGTGGCTTGGCGATATCGTGCATGATTGCAGCCCAGCGCAACCAGAGATCGCCGCTATTCTGTGCAACATTGTCCAACACTTCAAGTGTGTGGTAAAAATTGTCTTTGTGCGCAAGTCCGTCCCGAATTTCTACGCCTTGCAAGCGGTGCATTTCGGGAAAAACGAGTTCAAGCAGACCAGTATTGAACATCAACTTAAACCCAACAGAAGGAAGAGTCGACTCGATAATCTTGTTGATCTCTACTGATATTCTTTCCTGAGTTATGATACTGATTCGATGAGAATTACGACGTATTGCTTCAAGCGATTCTTTATCCAATACAAAATTAAGCTGAGACGCAAATCTAACCGCTCGCATCATGCGAAGAGGATCATCACTGTAAGTAATGTCCGGATCGAGAGGTGTTTTGATTTCACCTTTCGCAATGGCATTCAGACCGTTAAATGGATCGATCACTTCACCGAAGTCTGCGCGTTGCAAACTAATCGCCATAGCATTCATCGTAAAGTCACGACGCTTCTGGTCATCCTCCAAAGTGCCTGCTGAAACCACAGGATTCCGTGAATCATGAGAATAGGACTCCTTGCGAGCACCTACAAATTCCCAATCGAAGCCATCGTATGCGAAATGGGCCGTTCCGAAAGTCTTGAATATGCTGACCTTGGGGTTACCAATGCGCTCGGCACATCTTTTGGCCAATGTTATTCCGTCACCATCGCACACCACGTCTACATCGACTACCGGTCGATCGAGAATCAAGTCCCGAACAAATCCACCAATGGCAAAGGCTCCAAAACCCATGGCTGCAGCCTCCTCGCCTATTATGGCAAACAGGGGATGTTCGATATGTTGCTTTAGATTCATATGCGATTGCCTTACGGGCGAAGTATCTTTATTTGTCCGGTCAAGCCCAACTTGATAAGCGTGCTCTCCTTGCTTTTGCTTTGTGCAAACTTCGGATCCACCACACAGTCGACCATCGCGATCAACTTTGGATCGATATCCGAATAGACATTTGCCGAAGGCTGCCCTTTGAAATTCGCAGAAGTGCTCACCAAAGGCCTATTGATGCGGCGCACCAAGAATTGACAGACTTCGTTCTTGGTAATGCGAATGCCTATCGACCCATCAGGAGCGCACACTCCAGCGGCCATATTGTAGCCTTGCGGATAGATGATTGTTGTCGGTTTCTCAACGTTGTCGATGAGATCCCAGGCGACTTCTGGAACTTTCTTTACGAATCGCTGGAGCTGACCGTCATCCGAAAGCAGCACCAACATTCCCTTATCGTCTTCTCTTCCTTTTATCTCGCGTAGTTTGTCCACAGCCGCTTGGTTGCCAGCATCGCAGCCCAATCCCCACACCGTGTCAGTTGGGTAAAGAATTACGCCACCCGCCTTCAAGGTGTCAGCAGCTTGCTTTAAATCGTTCGAGAAGTCTGTTTTCTGATTTGCCAACGGCTCAAGAATCAATGATAAATACTACTACCTAACACTAAAGTGCCATGTAGTTTACAATATTCTTATGTACTCGTGACTCAGGATCTTCACTTGTATCAGGCGTAAAAGTAGTGCCTGAAACGATCTCAAAAAGTTCGATGTACCTCTTGCTCACAAGATCCACAAATTCATCGGTCATCTCCGGGACTTGCTGTCCTTCCTTGCCCATAAATCCGTTCTCCATCAGCCATTCGCGGACAAACTCTTTGGAAAGTTGCTTTTGCTCTTCTCCGTTATCCTGTCGGTCTTGGT
>JBLHIB010000154.1:0-6790 GCA_047615865.1 Gammaproteobacteria bacterium | reverse complement strand
ACCAGGAAGCAGTGGCGTTGCAGAACTGGCTTTGGATAGCTTCTTTCGAGACATTATTCCATCAAGCATTGTATTGTTGCTCATCACCCTTCTTTGGAGATTACTCACCTATTTTCCCTACCTGTTTATAGGCATTGCCGTTCTTCCAGGATGGATTCGCAGAACTAGTCAAAACTAGCTCTGTTTCTCGAAGCCGATTATGTAACTTGCGTGCCCGAGTCACTGGTCTAGTGACCTGAAAATTAAAACGAATTATTCAACCTGCATCATAAGAGCACAGCGATGAAATTTGGAACCAAAGCGATACATGCGGGCGTCGAGCCAGACCCAACTACGGGTGCTATCATGACCCCCATTTATCAAACGTCAACCTACGTTCAAGATCGACCTGGAAGTCACAAAGGATATGAATACTCACGCACCCATAATCCCACGCGAGATGCCTTGCAAAAAAGCATAGCTGGATTGGAGAATGGAAAGCATGGATTAGCCTTTTCTTCCGGTATGGCTGCCATTGATACTTTATTGAAAGTGTTGAAGCCTGGTGATGAAGTAATTTCAGTCAATGATCTCTACGGAGGAACGTATAGGATATTTACCACTGTTTTTGCAAAATATGGCGTCAAGTTCAACTTTGTTGATCTTACAGATATTGACAATCTAGACGCTGCCCTTACCGATAAAACTAAGCTAATTTGGCTGGAAACGCCGACCAATCCAACGCTTCGAATTATTGACATCAAAGGCGCAGTGGAGCGCGCAAAGAAAGTTGGCGCACTGGTGGCTGTCGACAATACATTCGCAACACCCTACTTCCAAATACCGTTGGACCTAGGCGCCGATATCGTTATGCATTCCATGACAAAATACCTTTGTGGGCATTCGGATGTGGTGATGGGTTGTCTGGTTGTCAAAGACGTCGAATTGGCCAAAGCCCTTTATGCGATTCAGAATTCGTGCGGCGCGGTGCCAGGCCCCCAAGATTGTTTCCTTGCACTTAGAGGAATTAAAACCTTGCATTTGCGCATGCAAAGACACGGCGAAAATGGAGAGGAAATTGCACGTTTTCTCAAAGTTCATCCTCGTGTAGACAAGGTATATTGGCCGGGATTCGTTGATCATAAAAACCACGAAATTGCCGCAGATCAAATGAATGGTTTTGGTGGAATGATCTCGTTTACATTAAAGAGCGGTAAACATGAAGATGCCATTGTAGTAATGGAGTCGACAACAATTTTTGCTTGCGCCGAGTCTCTGGGTGGTGTTGAATCACTTTCAGGACATCCCGCAAGCATGACTCACGCTTCTATTCCAAAAGAAGAGCGTGAAAAAAATGGCATTACAGATACACTCATTCGTTTGAGCGTAGGAGTTGAAGATATAGAAGATCTAATAGCCGATTTAGGAGGTGCGTTGGCTAAAATATGATGAGCATCATTTGCCGATAGGCGTATAAATTCTTCATTTGAAATCATGGAAAAGGAACATATCGCAATTGTAGGTGCAGGACTTGTTGGAAGTATGCAAGCTTGTTACCTAGCGCAACGTGGATACAGCGTATCCGTATTTGAAAGACGTGGCGACATTAGAAAAGCCGAAATTGCTGCAGGTAAGTCGATCAACCTTGCCTTGTCGGATCGCGGCTGGAAAGCTCTGGCCGGGATTGACATGGAAGAGGCTGTTCGCAAGATTTCTATTCCGATGAAAGGTCGGATGATCCATTCCTTGGAAGGAGATGTCTCATTTCAACCATATAGTAAAGACGGGAAGTGTATTTATTCCGTTTCGCGTGGCGGTCTCAACCAATTGCTCCTGGAACGTGCCGGTGAAAACGAGGGTGTTTCTCTTTATTTCAATATGCAATGCAAGGACATTGACCTGAAAACCAATTCCATCACGTTCAATGATGTTAATTCAGGTGAACTTAGCACAAAGACTTTCGACCGGATTTTTGGCACGGATGGAGCTTATAGCGCCGTTCGCCTGCGGATGCAGAAGCTTGATAGGTTCGATTTTTCCCAGGAGTACTTGAGCCATGGATACAAGGAGCTAGAAATTCCTGCTTTGCCAAACGGTAAGCACCGCATGGACGTGAATTCTCTTCACATTTGGCCTCGTGGTGAGTTTATGCTCATTGCTTTGCCCAACATGGACGGAAGCTTTACGCTGACCTTATTCTTTCCTTTTGAGGGGGAGACTTCTTTCGAAAGCATTAAGACCAAGCAGGACGTTGCCGATTTCTTTGAAAAGACTTTCCCAGATGCTATTCCCCACATGCCCAATTTGGTGGAAGATTATTTCGCCAATCCTACCGCTTCATTGGTGATGATGAAGACTTATCCTTGGCACCACCAAGATAAAGCGTGTCTCATGGGTGATTCGGCGCATGCCATTGTCCCTTTTTACGGTCAAGGCATGAACTCTGGATTTGAAGATTGTACTTATTTCGAGGCGCTCATGGAAGAGCACAATGCCGATTGGACGAAAGTATTCGAGGCCTATTCTAAAGTGCGTAAACCGGCTGGAGATGCGATATTGGAATTGGCAGTGCGCAATTATATCGAGATGCGTGATCTAACGGCAGATCCACACTTTGTTCTCCAAAAGAAAATTGAAAAGCGTTTTGCTCTAAAGTTTCCAGAGAAGTGGATGCCATTGTACGAGCAAGTGACTTTTAGTCATATCCCCTATGAGGAGGCTCTCGAACGTGGCGATGTCCAAAATAACATCATGCAACGCGTTATGGACCGACCAGATATAGAGGAGGCTTGGGATTCGGAATCGGTTGAGCAGGCAATTATTAATGAGGTTGAAGCATTGAATTTGCCTTCGCCACTTTCATTAAAAGATTAGTCTTTTTTCTCTCTTTCGTTCGGTAAATGTCTTGCTGTGCGTTATTGAAAATGCTGTTGTGCATAGAGTTGTGTTCAATGTCAGACGAAGTCTCACGTTCTATTGCAGTATATAATCCTAACTTGAACCTGTGTTAAGATCTATTTTATTCAGCTTCATACTTCTTCTAATTGGAAGCACCGTCTTCGGCCAAAGTGGTCGGCAGAAAAAGAGACTGTACGACACCACAAGCCCAAGCTTGAACAGTAGGGGATGGTATTTTGCTCCTGGTATGACCTACATGCTGCCGACCAAATTTAACTGGTCCGATGAACGCATGCGCACAACGGATGCTGGTGTGCTCGATACACTTTACACCGGGGACTTTAATTCGAAAGGGAAGATTGGAGCCTACTTCGAAATTGGAAGACATCACTTTACAGACAAAATTATTCTCGTCGATAACTTTGATTATGGCATCGCTTACAAGATGTTTCGGGGGACTGAGGATTTTGACGGACTCATGAAGTTGGATTCTACAGTTACGCCAATCACGAATGCCGGTAAATTCAACGAGAGCTACATCTCAGCGCACTTCAATGCGAGTAATATCTTGCAAGTGATGGACAAGAATTTCATCATGAACTCCATCGGTTTGAACGTCGACTACAAGATGTTCAATTCCAATACTTATCCTGGACCTACTACTGGGATGAACATTGTCTATCCCAACAATTTACTCGTACAAATGCATTATCGGCTGGGATTTGGATTCCGACTGCGACCAAGCCTCTTTGTGATTCCATCGATAGAAACTCCTATCCTAAATATTGTGAGTTTTGATGATGGAAAATCTACACTACAGTTTTTCAATTCCCGCTACCGTCCGTTGATCTTTTCGATTCGTTTTCTATTGCTTGATAAGCGAAAGACTAGAGATTGCACAGGAAAGTCAAATGGCAAAACAGGCCATCAATTGTGGGACAAAAAAATGGGTAAGAAGTACAAACGCTGATTATTTTTCGGCATCTTGGCACAATTCTACAAGCACTCCATTGCTAGATTTTGGATGCATGAAAGCGATGATTTTTCCATCGGCACCAGCTTTTGGAGCTTCGTGAATCATACGATAACCTTTATCCATTAGTCGCTTGATCTCTGACTGAATGTCTTCAACTGCAAATGCAATGTGATGCATTCCTTCGCCACGCTTTTCAATGAATTTGTGGATCGGACTATTTTCGTGGGTAGCTTGAAGCAATTCGATTTTACTTTCACCAATCTGAAAGAACGACGTAATCACACCTTCCGATTCAACGATTTCTTCCTTGTATGGAGATGTTCCAAGAAGATCAGTGAAAATTTCATTGGAGGCCGCAATATCTTTCACAGCTATGCCTAGGTGCTCGATTTTATTCATGCACCGAAATTAAGGCAATTCGATAAGAAGTGAGTTATTTCTTTGTAACGACTGATCCGAAATGTGAGCCGAAGTTCACGTAAAAGCGACCTGGCTTCAATTCAGTTGCATCGATAAATGGACCATAACCGGCGGCGACCAATTCCCCATATTCACTATAGAGTTCAAAGTCAGTAGCGCGTGAGAATTCTATCTTTTCGAATACCTTGCTACGCGTTAATTCAGGATCTTCCACATCAGCAACAATGGTAACTGGCTCAGAATAGCGAATACCTTCTCCATCTTCCTGCTTTACGCGTAAAAGGTTTTGACCATTTACCAAGCGCACAGAGGTCGAGTATGAGTTTTCGATTGCAGATCCATTTCCAATTACTTCGCTCACGGCGACCCATTTATTCCATTTGAATTGCTCAACTATGAAAGGTAGGATGCCAGATTCATTGCTGGTCGTCCAAGCCAATTTCCCGCTGTTCTCAATCGTCATGCCACCTACCTCAAAAGTCGATTGAGGATGAATAGATTCTGGATTAATTACCTTGGGTGAGCAATCATCTTTTGAACGAATAATCACTTCGATAGGCGCTCCAATATCCAATTTGAATAAGGAAAGATCGATTGCAAATGCACTTGAGTTTACTTCGTCTGAAGTGATCTCTCCATTCACCATGACCTGATAGACACAGAATCCTACGCCTTCTCCGCCAAATGGGTTTTTCACGTAAATGTCTTTGCCTTGGTATACTCCATTAAGCACCATGTCAAAGGCTGTTGAGGTATAACCGAGTAAAAATAAACTGAAGAATAGAATGATTCGGGTCTTCATCGGATTGTAGTTGTATTGTGGTTGTATTGTGTAATCGAGAATAGAGGTAATAAATCATTGTTTGCGCATGGAAGCAATCGCCTTTTTCATTCGGGCTAACTGCATGGCAGTATACTCCCCATCAGGAGAGGTGCGAATAAAGTATGGGGATTTACCCAAAACATGTTGTCCCATATAGTGATAGGCATGCACGCTGCCGTCGGGCAGTGCCGAGTGGTAATCGTATTGTTGATCTCCCACATTGTGGAAGGTAAATGACATGAATTGGTCGTTTTGGAGATCGTATTTTTCCGACGCAACATCGACACTGTCATCTATGATCTGTAAGTTGAAATTGTCTCCGATACTAATTTCCAAATGACCAAGATTTTCGTCGTACAAAATACGCGCTGGCTCATCAGCAAGGAGAGTCTTTGAAAGTAGGATGTTCATTCCAAATCCAGGTTCGGTGATCACAAAAAGCGAATCATCAGAACCCAAATTTCGGTCGTCCTTAGAAGTCGGACTTGAACTTTCTGAACAACTAGAAATACCAAAAATGAATACTGCTAAAATCGCGCCGAGAAAAAGTCTGTTGATTACCATTATAATGTATTTCTATTCTCATACGAAGATATCGCCTTTGGGTTCCCCTAGAATCTGACTTCATAAAAGTGATCACTAACCATTTGTTAATTGGAAGAACTATCCCCGTTGTAGGTATTTGAATAGCAGCGGTTTGAGTTTTATAATACTGCCTTTTCTTGAATTGGATTGCCCAATTTGAGTTTTAGATTTTGCTAGACTAATTAATTATCGCCTCAATTTTCCTTTTTGACCTCGCTGTGAACGCTATATTTGCCCCATGGATTTGAATTTGATAGGAAAAACTGCCGTTGTTTGCGGCAGTACTCAAGGTATTGGTTTAGCATGCGCAAATGAATTGGCGTCTCTCGGAGCTCGAATTGTAGTTGTGGCTCGGAACGAAGAAAAGCTCAAGTCAGTGTGCGCTAATCTTGAAAAAGTGAATGCGGCAGGGCATAGCTATATTGTTGCCGATTTTTCACGTCCTCAAGAATTGTCGGATGCGGTTGCCATCTGGGCCAAGGACAACAGAGCCAATATCCTCATCAACAATACAGGTGGACCTCCAGGAGGACAAGCCATCGATGCGGAAGTAGAAGAGTTTCGAATTGCCTTCAACAATCACTTGGTATGCAATCATATCATGGCCAAAGCACTTGTTCCTGGGATGAAGGAAGAGGGTTACGGTCGTATCGTTAATATCATTTCAACTTCTGTTAAGCAGCCTTTGGCAAACCTTGGTGTGTCCAACACTGTTAGAGGTGCTGTAGCCAGCTGGGCGAAGACACTTGCCAATGAACTAGGTCAGTTTAATATCACCGTGAACAATGTTCTTCCAGGTGCTACTGATACTGTCCGACTCAAGTCGATCATAGAAAATAAAGCCGAAAAGACTGGTGGAGATTTTGATGCCATCCAACAGCAAATGGCAAATGCGAGCCCTATGAAGCGAATTGCCAAGGCAGAAGAAGTGGCCAATGCAGTAGCATTCTTGGCATCTCCAGCGGCGAGTTATATCAATGGAATTAATGTTCCCGTTGATGGCGGCAGGACGGGAAGTCTGTAAGTTTTTCTAAGATTATACCAATCGATGCTCGGAGGTTTCTTACCAGGCCTCTGATTTCTGGTGAACTTCCATTTTCTTGTAGATA
>JBLHIB010000153.1:0-6893 GCA_047615865.1 Gammaproteobacteria bacterium | reverse complement strand
ATGGGAAGAAAAACACGAGACCTAATCATAGAGGACTATTCAGTGCTCGCCAATGAAGCTAAATTTCTACATTTGTTTGCTCAAATCCATTAATCATGCAGGACACAGAAACATTAAAACCCACCGCTTTATCTCACATCCATTCGGCGCTAGGAGCCAAAATGGTTCCATTTGCAGGATACAATATGCCCGTGCAATATACTGGAGTGAATGAAGAACATATTCAAGTGCGCTCTAGCGTGGGAGTTTTTGATGTATCCCACATGGGTGAGTTCTTTATCTCAGGAAAAGGGGCTACAGATTTAATCCAACGGGTTACGAGCAATGACGTGACTCAATTGGTCGACGGAAAAATCCAATATTCTTGTCTACCAAATGAAACTGGCGGTATCGTTGATGACTTGTTGGTTTACCGTATAAGTGAAGAAGAATACATGCTCGTTGTGAATGCCTCGAACATGCAAAAAGATTGGGATTGGATTTCGCAATATAACACAGCAGGTGTAAATATGGAAAATCGTTCTGAGGGGATGAGTTTGCTTGCCGTTCAAGGACCAAAAGCATCAGAAGCATTGCAGTCGCTTACCGATATTCCACTTACCGACATGACATACTACACGTTTGACTTAGGCACTTTCGCCGGAGTAGAAAACGTATTTGTTTCTGCAACGGGCTATACTGGAGCAGGTGGTTTTGAGATATACATGCGCAATGAAGATGCCGAGAAAGTTTGGAATGCAATATTCGAAGCAGGCGCGCCACAAGGCATTAAGCCTATTGGTTTAGCTGCAAGGGATACCCTCCGATTGGAAATGGGTTTCTGTTTGTATGGAAACGACATCAATGACACGACTTCACCGATTGAAGCAGGGTTGGGTTGGATTACAAAGCCGGCATCAGGATTCACCAATTCTGAGGAAATGGCTCGTCAAAAGAAAGAAGGAGTTGCAAAGAAATTGGTAGCCTTCGAAATGATAGACAGAGGAATTCCTCGTCACGACTATCCTATTGTGGACAACGAAGGAAATGAGATAGGCATAGTAACTTCTGGAACACAAAGTCCATCTTTGAACAAGGCGATTGGCATGGGATATGTGCACACGGCTGTGGCCAAAGCTGCTGGAGAAATATACATCCAAATCAGGAACAAATCAGTAAAAGCACAAATAGTCAAATTACCATTCTACAAAGCCTAGCGCCCCTACTATGCCAAATCAATCAACAGCCCGGGTTGAAATTTGTTTTTCACCAAGTCAGTATCATTTGTACAAACAAGAATTTGACATCGTCGTCGTGATTGACGTTTTGCGAGCTACTTCTGCTATATGCGCAGGATTGGAGAGCGGTATTCATGGCATCATTCCAGTTTCATCAGTAGAAGAAGCTTTGGCACTTAAAGAACAAGGGATTCCTGCAGCTGCTGAACGTGATGGTCAAGTCGTCGAGGGTTTTGATTTCGGAAACTCTCCGTACTCGTTCAT
The DNA here is from genome assembly GCA_047615865.1 of Gammaproteobacteria bacterium. Lineage (GTDB taxonomy): Bacteria > Bacteroidota > Bacteroidia > Flavobacteriales_D > Sanyastnellaceae > JADFAK01. The sequence goes on along the minus strand of JBLHIB010000153.1, from coordinate 5,412 downwards.
GAATCCTGAGTTGAAAGGAAAAACTGTTGCCCTGACAACTACCAACGGAACGAAAGCCATTAAACTAGCTAGCGACATGCCACTCGTGGTAATTGGAGCTCTCAGTAATCTTGATGCGCTATGCGCTTGGCTCATTGAACAAGAGAAAAACGTCATGATTCTATGTTCAGGATGGAAAGACAAATTCAACCTTGAGGACACAATTTGTGCCGGAGCGATAGCCGACGAATTGATTGCTAGCAAGAAATTTGTTGCCGAAGAAGATTCAACAATCGCTGCAAAATTCATGTCAAGATCGGCCAAGGAAAATATTTTCAGCTTCTTAAAGGCATCATCACATAGGAAACGATTGAAAAAGCTAAATTTGAACGAAGACGTAAAGTACTGTCTTACGCCAAATACGGTAACAGCAATTCCATACTTAGTAGATGGACAATTACAAAAACTACAATTTGAATTCGAAGCTAAAAGCACCGCTGATTAGTCTTATCTGCCTGGGTTTTGTTCTTATCTCCCTGTCTTCTTTTGCACCTCCCTGGGGTTTTCATGCCCATCGGGAGATCAATAGTTTGGCTATTTACACCCTTCCTCAGGAGATGTTCGGTTTTTATAAAAAACACGCCGACTTTATTCGAGTGCATGCTGTAGATCCTGATAAGCGTCGTTATGGAGTTAAAGGCGAGGCTCCTCGACACTATATTGATATCGATCATTATTGTCATTTAAGTGATGACACAGTTTGCAATCCATTTGACTTTGTGCCAAGAAACTGGTACGATGCGGTAGAAAAGTTTACTGAAGACACTCTTCAAGAATACGGGATTGTTCCCTGGCACATCACCAAAATGGTTTATCAGCTCACGAAGGCATTCGAGGATAAGAACCTCAAACGCATTTTGCGACTAAGCGCCGAATTGGGACATTATGTGGGCGACTCCCATGTACCTCTTCACACTACGGAGAATTACAACGGTCAGTTCACCAACCAAAAGGGTATTCATGGCTTTTGGGAAAGTCGATTACCTGAATTGTATGATACGAGTTATGACTTTTTCGTAGGAAAAGCAGTTTATGTAGACCGCCCTATCGATCTTGCTTGGGATATTGTGGAAGAGAGCCATATCGCGCTTGACAGTGTGCTCAGATTTGAAGCTCAGCTCAATGAGGAGTGGCCAGAAGATCAGAAGTACGTTTATGAAGAACGTGGGCAGGCAATCATGAAAACGTATTCGGAAGAATATGCAAGAGAGTACCATTCTCGTCTCAACAATCAGGTGGAACGTCGAATGAAACAAGCAGTGATAAATCTGGGTAGCTTTTGGTACACATCATGGGTCAATGCCGGACAACCTGACCTGAGCAACTTCGACGCGGAAGAAATAACGACAGAGGACGAAGCGGAAATAGCCAAGGAGCTCAACAAACCTGCACTTGATGAATTAAAAAAGCGAGATCACGGCAATTGAGTTACTTGCCTGGGGCTAAAGAAAGAGGCCTAAAACAAATGGGTTGAAGGAGTTAACCTACAAATTTATGTAGGACAATGTAACCTTCCCAAGTAAGATTCGGTAAAAGAGGGAGAACTATACCGAATCCATGAAACAACTTCTCCTATTCACTGCAATAGTGTTCTTAGCAACAGCTATGCACGCCATGCCATCAAAAATTCTAGTTTACGGATACGTCGAAGAAGGCAACTTAGATGCCCTATTTGGAAATAAACGATCCTTCCCTACTCGCTTGGACGATGTCCATATCACAATTAGCTGCGACGGTGAAATACTCAATGAAAAAGTTAACCGCACGAGTGGCTTCTATTCTTTTGTATTGACGCCAGGGAAAAAGTATTCCGTCTCATTCTCAGCTGAGGGCTTTTTTCCAAAATGTGTTGATTTCAACACAATAGAAGCACCCCTTGGAGAGCAAGAAAGCTCATTCAAAATGTTTACAGATATTATGTTGTTTGAACGAATCCCAATTGAGGATGATTCGATATTCACAAAAGCCGCTATGGCAAAATGTGAATTTGATCCAACTAAAAACCGAATGGTTTGGGACATGAACTATGCCAAAATTGCATTCGACCACTTCATGCGGATTACGGGATATGAAAAAGATTTCATCACTCAGTAATTCAAAAAAGAACTATAACAACACATTGGAGTGTGCTTGAGTAAAGCATCTTTCAATCATCCAACATGGAATATGCATCAAATGCATATTCCATTTTTTTACGCGCTTTTTCTAGACGTAAGGTATATATCCAAAGAAAAACAAACCACAAGTCGGGAAAACTTCAATATCTACTGGTGTTAAATGCAGTTCATCCGTATTTAAACACGTTCGAAAAACGACCAAAATCATGCTATTGTTCTAAAAATCATGCTAATCACCTAATAAAAGTGTTGAAAAGTTTTCGAGACTTGCACTAAGCGTTAAGCGTTGCCCTCTAAATTCGCTTTCAATGAAAAAGGCTAATCAAAACTCATATATCATGAAAAAACTGTTATTGTTATTTGCTGTTTTTGCTTTCATTGCTCAAGATTCTTCGGCTCAATTGTCGACGAGGTCTAACAATGAAGGTGATTTCCGTATTGGCACACGTCCACAAGCTGGGGATGCGGCGCTTAATTTTGTGTTTCCCGTTATAAACCTCAGTGAGGACAATGGTTCGGATGCAGGATTGTTCAAAGGCAACTCATTGGCTGCTGGAGACATGCTTACCTTCAAGTACTATCATACGGACGATATTGTTCTAAGAATGGGTCTACGCCTATTTGCCGACAATTCGATCTTCAATGGCACTGGAGCTGATACAACTGACATCTACCAACCAGGTCTTGGAGACGTAAGTGAAGTAAAAAGTAAAATGACTTCACGCGAATACAAGTTGGCTCTAGGAGCTGAACGTCACTTCACAAACTCAAACATCTTTGATGTGTATGGTGGTGGAGAGTTCGTTATTGGACTTGGTAGAGACCGTCAATTATTGAATGAAACATTATATAATGGTGACTTGAGTGAAATGACTAGTTCGACTGGAACCACAGTTTTTGGTGTTGCAGGTGTAGTAGGTTTCAATGTTTTCATAGCTGAGTTACCTGTTTCTTTGGGAATGGAGTACGGATGGTCTGCAAAATGGATCTTCGGTGGGAAAACTAAGGTTAAGAACACAACCACAGTGGGTGGTACAACAACAGAGCAAGATTTTATTGCTGTTGATGGACACGTGCTTAACGACGGTTTCACTCCTCGTCAGTATTCAAGCTTCAGCGCACGTGAGTTCAACATGGACAACAATCACAGCGTTCGAATCAACTTGAATATCTACTTCGGAACAAAGAAAAATTCATAATTCATCACATAAAACTTCCAGAATATGAAAAGATTAATGGTATACATGTTCATGGTGAGTGCAATGGCTATTTCGTTGTCATCATGTGTGATGAAACAAAAGGCAGTTCCGTTAACACCCATCAATGCCCAAATCAACTTCGATATGGATGATTTGGAATTCATAGGAGACGTAACAGGCTCTACGACACAAAGCTATCTGCTTGGTGTGATTGCATATGGCGGTCGCAAGTATCATTCAGGTGCCCTTTTGTCTCAAGGAGGCTTGGGAGTTTCTCTTCCAAATTCACGTGGCTACAACAACGCCTTGTACGATGCACTCATGCAAAAGCCTGATGCGGATTTTGTTCTTCCAGTTTCTTTCGAGAGCTCTAACGAACAGCAATTCCTAGGTAATAAAGAGACTCTTACAATTCGTTGTAAAGCATACAAGATCAGGAATAAATAACATCTTGTTATCAACAATAGAAAAACACTTGTCGTTTGCTCGGCAAGTGTTTTTTATTTTTACACATTATGAAAAAGCTCTCATTATACTTTTGGTCAGTACTATTGGTCGCAGCCGTATCAACAGGCTGCAAAAAAGACCCTGTTCCACCAATCATTTTTGTTTTCCCAAGCTCTCTGCATATCCAAGCGGAATCCGAGCAGCCTTTCGAATTCGAAATTGAGGCAGAAAAAGGAGATGCAAGCCTTCGTCAAATTCAAATTCTAGAAAAGCCTGTGGGCGGAATCACCTCTGTTGTGCTTGACACTTTGGTCTCAGGATCTAAAACAAGCTTTTTTTGGTTCAGAGTCTTCCCGTCTAATGAGGAAGAACTAATTGTGACGTTTAGAGTTGTTGACGAAGAAGGCCTTGATTCAGAAACATTGCGTCGCGTCTTTATTGAGACCAATTCGCCCATGACTGAAAGCACAGGGCATACGTTAAACTCCGTCTATTCGACATCCAACAGCAATGCTTTTAATATTGACAATCTAGAAAGCTATTTTCTAGCCAATAGTCCCGATTCAACTTTGGTGGACATCATTGAGCTGGATGACACAGATGATGGAGAGCCTTCATTGTCAATCACTTCTTGGTCTGGCATGAAGTTTGTCCGGAACAATTCATTCAACTATCCAGAGGCAACTCAAAGCACCGCAGGCTCAACTTACACCTCCAGTTCAGCTCTTCAGGTTATTAGCGCCCTCGAGGTAGATGATATCCTCATAGCTGAGACTGACACAGTGAATCACCATTATGCAGTGGTTAAAATCACTGGTATAGATAACCAAGCAGATTCGGACAATGATCGCTACACGTTCAACGTCAAAAAATAAATATGATGAAGCACCTGTTTACAGCAATTGCTTTATTTGTTGTTGGTTCACTCTTTGCCCAGTGGAACTTGAATACTATTGAAGCTCCTCAAGAATTCGAGAACATATATGTGCATAAACTCTCAAGCGACTCTTTGGGCTCATCTTTTTTGATTTGGGTGAAAGAAGATGTTAGGTCACATCAACACAAAGTCCACTCAGAATCCATTTATGTGCTAGAAGGCGCGGGAAGAATGACCGTTGGTGACAGTATCTTCAACATCCAATCAGGCACATTTATAGCAGTCCCGTCTGGAACTTACCACAGTGTGACTGTAACGTCCGACATCCCATTAAAGGTTCTTTCCAATCAATCACCTCAATTCTTAGGAAAGGATAGAATCTTCGCAGGTCAAATAAGAAGAGAATAGGTCTAATCTTTAAAGAAAGGACTAAACGTTTTTTGAAGATTATCTGGAATGCGAACAGGTCTCATAGTGACCTTATCAACAAAGACCAAAGTTGTTTCTCCTTCATTCAGCACAATCCCATCAATATTTATCGTCTGGTAATTGAAAGTGATTCTTGCGCGAGGCATGGTTCGCACTTGCGTGCAAATGGTCAACTCGTCATCATAAAATGCAGGTTTTAGGTATTTGACTGACAAGTCCATAACGGGTAACATGATACCTTGCTCTTCAAGATCTTTGTAGGACGTACCAAGATCTCTTAGCAATTCGACACGGCCCACTTCAT
>JBLHIB010000152.1:0-6923 GCA_047615865.1 Gammaproteobacteria bacterium | reverse complement strand
GTCTGATCACACGTGACGTGATAAGCAGTAAAAACAAGGGTCGCATCAACGCAATTGGCAGTTAAAATGTAGCTCAGGGAAATTATTTCATCTACCTCCACGTCTTGCATAGCAGCAAATGAAATACTGTTACCATTCTCACCGATGACAGTAAACTCTCCGTCGGCAACTGAATCGAACAATGCGCCATCTGGTAATTCTAAGGAGAGTGCAACTCCAGTCGCCAAGGTGCCAGAGATATTCTGAAACTCAATACTGTGAATTTGGTCTGACGAACATGAGGAGATATTTGGGTGCGCAATAGGCACAATGTCAAATATCTGACTAAACGCCGACGTAAAAAACACCGAGCTAAAGATGCAAACGAGAAAACTTCGTATAACTAATGGTTGCATAAGCTTGTCCTTTGGACCATAATGCGCCAAAAGTATGGGGTCAAGCTGATTATTTCTGTGAGAAGTGCAATGATAAATTTGTAGGTTTCAACTTACGATCCGCCGCAAGCGGTGCCGAAAAAGCCCAAAAAGAATAGGAGGTCTTGTGTATTGACGAGACCATCAAAGTTAAAGTCGGCCGTGCATTCGGATATACATCCAAATTGGCCTACGAAGGCCAATAAATCCTCGGTATTCACAAACCCGTCAAAGTTTAAATCTCCAGGACAGTTGTAATTTAATTGTTGAAACCCCTGTGTTAAAGCTCCAAATAAAACAGGGTCAAACGTTGCGACAGCCAATTGACCATAAGAACAAGAAAGTCCATAGCCCAAACTCTGAAATTCACCTCCCCCGCTGGTTACTGCCTACAAAGAAAGGGATTGAGCACTCACCAAGATTGGGGCCAAAAACAATATGATCAGAAATAGCTTTTTCATTTATTGGGCTGCACTTTTACCTCAACTTGTCCATGTCGAACTGGAGACTTGAACGTGGTCTTCTCGTCATCTGCGCCATACAATTGAGGCATTTGAAGAGTTCCTTTGTCGCGTTCTATTTTGGCTACTAAATTCTGCTTTCGCTCCGGGTATTGCTGCAAGTATGGATCGTTACGCTCCGCATACACTACCCGGCTAACTTCTTGGTTTGGAAGTCCGCCTGCAATCGAGAAATTTTCTCCTGTAATTTTTTCTTTGATATACAACTGAGCCGGGCCACCAATTGGAGTAAGGACATAACTAAAGTTGATGTTCACGTCATGAAAACACTGCGGCATAGTCACAATGGCCTCGCCATTATCGTCCAGGATAACATTTCCACGGCACATGTTTAGCACTTCATCAGATTCAACACAAAAATGCCTGAGGTAATAATTCTCAGGATCTGCAGGAAGGTCGATTTGGAATAGTTTAAGACCAGATGAACCCATGTCTCCATTGCTAAAAACGCCAAAGACCCAAGGGCCATTAGACTCATAAGCGAGAACGCGCTAAAACGTTTCATGCAAAAGGGTTGATTTGATAAAAAATTTGGGTCTGATATATACAAAATTCCAAACGCAACAAGCAGTTCAAATCCAATCCAAGCGATCAATTTCTAATGTATCCAAGCAGCATACCAATAACTCTATAACTTACAACTTGCTATGCTCGAGATTAACACAATCACTATTTCAAATCCATCATAAAACTGGTTTTGGATTTCGAGAGCTCATTCATTTATATGCGCCCTGCGTGCAAATGTTCTTTATCCGTCTTCGCGAACCAATTTGCACATGGTCAAAACACTTACCCTGAACAAAACATGTCCTTTATCGTCCAAATATAAATCAACAACAATTGTCGTTGGCATAAAGAAACCAAGTCACTTCATTTAAATACCACAGCATGCTCAGATAGGACGTTCTAGCATTTCAAAACGGCTTTTCCACTAAAAATGAATCAAGTAGACGGTATCCCAGTGTAAATCAAAAACATGAAATAGTTCAAATTAAATTTTATTATCAGCATCCTTGCAACCATCTCGGTTAAAATTAAATATCCACAATAGTATGCGTGCATAACATTTTTTCAATACATTCGTATCACTTGAAACACACACTGAAAACTAACACCTATTATGAAACCTGAAGATACACTTGACTTTCATATAAGATGGGCTTGGTCTAAAATTTCGCGGATGTACAACCACGAGGCAGCAAAAGAAGGCGGCACTATGTCTGTTGGCTTCACATTGTTGAATATAGACAGGGAGGGAACTCCATCGACTAAACTTGGCCCAAAAATGGGCATGGAGTCTAGAAGCTTAACTCGCACACTAAAAAGTATGGAATCCGATGGACTTATTGTTCGCCGACCGGATCCAATAGACAGACGAATGGTACGCGTATTTTTAACAGAAAAAGGCTTTGTCTTACGCGAGCATTCTAAGAATGTCGTAATCTGCTTCAATAAATACATACAAGAGAGAATTGACCCAGACAAACTGGAAGTATTCTTTGACGTGATGTCACAAATAAACCGACTATGTGAAGACGACAAGATCTTCGCTCAAACAGATGTACACTAAATACAATCATCCTTAAATATGAAGAGGAATATTAAAAAAGTTGCCGTTCTAGGATCGGGAGTGATGGGTTCTCGAATCGCATGTCACTTTGCCAACATTGGTTGTGAAGTGCTGCTTTTGGACATCGTTCCGCGTGAACTTTCGGCCAAAGAACAGAATCTAGGACTCAAATTGGACAACAAAGCTGTTCGCAATAGAATTGTGAACGATGCGCTCAAAAGCGCTATTAAATCCAATCCTTCTCCGATTTACTCAAAGTCTTTCGTGAGTCGCATTCAAACAGGTAATTTCGATGATGATCTAAAGTCCATCGCCTCGTGTGATTGGACAATCGAGGTAGTAATTGAAAACCTGGACATCAAGAAGCAAGTTTATGCAAACGTCGAAGAATTCAGAAAGCCCGGGACGTTGATCACTTCGAATACCTCTAGTATTCCAATGCACAAGTTGATCGAAGGCCGAAGTGAAGACTTCAAAAGAAATTTCTGCGGATCGCATTTCTTTAACCCTCCTCGCTATTTGCGCTTGTTGGAAATCATTCCTACGTCGGATACAGATCCTGGCGTGGTAGATTTCTTAATGGACTATGGCTCGAAATTCCTCGGTAAGAAAACGGTACTCTGCAAAGACACGCCCGGCTTCATTGCCAATCGCGTTGGTGTATTCTCTATCCAAGCTTTGTTTCACACTATTGGCGAAATGGGCTTGAACATTGAAACCGTCGACCGACTAACCGGACCAGCAATGGGCCGACCGAAGTCTGCGACTTTCAGAACATGCGACGTCGTTGGAATCGATACGCTCACTTTTGTTGCGAGTATCGTCAAAGAAAATTGCCCGAATGATGAAAGACAAGACGTCTTCAACATTCCCCCCTATCTCAAAGCAATGGTAGACAATGGATGGCTTGGAAGCAAGACCGGACAGGGGTTCTACAAAAAAGTTAAAGGGACCGATGGCAAAAGTGAAATTCTAGCCTTGGACCTAGAAACACTTGAATACCGTCCTCAAAACAAAGCAAAGTTTGCCACTCTCGAGCAAGCTAAAACCATCGACAGCCTCACTGAACGTACAAAAGTCTTGTACAACGGGAAGGATAAAGCAGGTGATTTTTACCGCTCTATTTTCAATCAGGTATTCGCGTACTCATCTCATCGCGTTCCAGAAATTAGCGACGAACTGTACAAGATCGATGATGCCATGAAGGCTGGATTCGCTTGGGAAATTGGTCCGTTTGAAACATGGGATGCAATTGGTGTTGAGTCGACATTAAAAGCCATGGAAGCTGCCGACATGAAGGTATCTCCTTGGATAAAAGAGATGCTCGACAATGGCTGTCCTACTTTTTACCGACTTGATGATGGGATTCGTAAATACTATGATGCTCCGTCTAAATCATACAAGGTAATTCCTGGTCAGGAAGACTTGATCGTACTTTCAAATATTCCCGATTCGAAAATTGTATGGAAAAATAGCGGTACAACCATCAAGGACATTGGTGATGGAATCCTCAACATTGAGTTCCACACTAAAATGAATACGATCGGCGCCGAAGTAATACAAGGCTTGAACAAAGCCATCGATATTGCTGAAGCCGAGTACAAAGGTTTGGTGGTCTCCAATGAAGGTCAAAATTTTTCCGCTGGCGCAAATGTCGGTATGATCTTCATGATGGCTGTAGAGCAAGAATGGGATGAGCTCAACTTTGGAGTTAAAGCGTTCCAAGATACGATGATGCGCATGCGTTATTGCTCTGTTCCAACGGTCTCTGCTCCGCACAATCTAACTCTGGGAGGTGCTTGTGAGTTGAGCATGCACGCCGATAAAGTTGTGGCCCACGCTGAGACCTATATAGGACTCGTGGAGTTTGGCGTTGGCGTCATACCTGGTGGTGGCGGAACGAAAGAATTTGCGCTCCGAACTAGTGACGAGTTCAAAGAAGGTGACATCAAAATCAACCAATTGAGAAACCGCTTCCTCACCGTTGGTCAAGCCAAAGTGGCCACTTCGGCGTATGAAGCATTCGAATTGGGATATCTTAGAAATGGAACCGATGAGGTGATCATATCTCGTGATCATCAGTTGGCAAGAGCCAAGCAAGCTTGTATCGGCATGTCTGATGGCTACTCGGCTCCCCTTCCTAGAAAAGACATTACCGTATTGGGCAACGAAGGCTTGGGTATAGTATATGTAGGCGCGCACACAATGATGAGTGGCAACTATATATCTGAGCATGACCAATACATTAGTGAAAAACTCGGCACCGTCATGTGTGGTGGCGACTTAAGCACTCCTACTCAGGTTTCAGAGCAATATCTGCTCGACCTTGAACGCAAGACTTTCGTCGAATTGTGCATGCAACGAAAGACTCTTGAACGCATGCAAAGTCTTGTACAAACCGGGAAAATTTTAAGAAACTAAGATCATGGATGCATATATAATAGGAGGATACAGGACAGCAGTTGGCAAAGCTCCAAGAGGTTTGTTCAAGTTCATGCGCCCCGACGATCTAGGAGCCAAAGTCATTCGACACTTGTTGAACGACTTCCCACAATTGGACAAGGAAACCATCGATGATGTCATCGTGGGAAATGCCACGCCAGAAGCCGAGCAAGGTCTCAATATTGGTAGAATGGTAAGCCTGATGGGCTTGGACACTGAGAAAGTTCCTGGAATGACTGTCAATCGTTACTGCTCTTCAGGCCTGGAAACTATCGCCATCGCATCGGCCAAAATCCACTCTGGAATGGCCGATTGTATTATTGCTGGTGGTATTGAAACGATGTCGCCTATTCCGTTCGGAGGCTGGAGAATTATTCCAAATGCCAAGGTTGCCAAAGAGCACCCAAGCTGGTATTGGGGCATGGGCCTCACCGCCGAAGCTGTGGCTAAGGATTACAATATTTCACGTGAAGACCAAGATATTTTCGCAGCCAACTCTCACTACAAGGCAGCTGACGCAATTGACTCGGGCAGGTTCAAAGACGATATCGTTCCAATTGAGGTTGAAGAGGTATTTCTTGATCAAGATGAGAAGCGCAAGGAGCGCAAATACATTGTAGACACCGATCAAGGTGTTCGTCGTGATACCTCACCTGAAAGTCTGGCCCGACTCCGACCGGTGTTTGACGCTCGCGGAACAGTGACTGCAGGAAATGCATCGCAGACTTCCGATGGAGCAGCTTTTGTACTTATTGTTTCCGAAAAGAAGTTGAAGGAATTAGGAGTTGAGCCTATCGCCAAGCTAAAAAGCTACCATGTAAGTGGTCTTGAACCACGTATAATGGGTGTAGGGCCGATCTATGCCATTCCAAAGGCTATTGAACGAGCCGGCCTCACTCTGAAAGATATTGACCTAATCGAATTGAATGAGGCATTTGCCTCCCAATCTCTAGCTGTTCTTCGAGAATTGGAATTGAACCCAGACATTGTAAATGTCAACGGCGGAGCAATTGCACTTGGACATCCCCTTGGATGCACTGGAGCGAAGCTATCCGTTCAATTATTCAACGAAATGAGACGTCGTAAAAGTAAATACGGCATGGTTACCATGTGCGTAGGTTCTGGACAAGGTGCCGCAGGAGTTTTTGAGTTATTAAAGTAATCCACCCCGATAAATAAATTGAGGATGTCAGACAATACAAATGCCATAAGCGGAGGAGAATTTATTATCCGCGACGTCGAGTGCAATGACGTTTTCACTCCAGAAGAATGGACTGAAGAACAAAAGATGATTATTCAAACTTGCGAAGACTTTGTCAAGCAAGAAATTGTGCCGAATCTTGATAGAATCGATTCAATGGAAGAGGGCCTTATGCCTTCACTTCTGGAAAAAGCCGGTGCACTTGGTCTTTTAGGGATTTCTGTTCCTGAAGAACACGATGGAATGGGCATGAACTTCGTAACTTCTATGCTTTGTACCGAAGTTCTTGGACAAGCGCATTCATTTTCTGTTGCTTTTGGCGCACACACAGGTATTGGCACCTTGCCTACACTCTATTATGGAAGTGAAGAGCAGATCAAAGCCTATGTTCCCAAACTAGCTACAGGTGAGTGGAAAGCTGCTTATTGCTTAACTGAGCCTAGTTCTGGATCTGACGCCAATAGCGCAAAGACCAAAGCAGTTCTTTCAGAAGATGGCAAGCATTGGATCTTGAACGGACAAAAAATGTGGATTACAAATGCAGGATTTGCCGACGTGTTTACTGTCTTCGCCAAGATTGATGATGACGAAAATCTGAGTGCCTTCATTCTCACCAAAGACATGGAAGGCCTCACCTTGAACCCAGAAGAGAAAAAAATGGGCATCAAGGGATCTTCTACACGTCAAGTATTCCTCAATAACGTAAAAGTTCCTGTTGAGAATCAATTGTACGAAAGAGGCAAAGGATTTAAAATCGCGGTAAACATTCTCAACAT
>JBLHIB010000151.1:0-7034 GCA_047615865.1 Gammaproteobacteria bacterium | reverse complement strand
CATACAAAACTCAGCGAACTCTATGCCCTGTATGCCCAGATTTGTCTGCAAATACGGAAGCTCAAGGAAGCTGAAAGCCTTGCCAAAGAGGGCATGATGGTTTAAAGTTACTATTTGCAAAAAAAAAGGCATTTTTTTTCACTTGAGTTGAAATATTACCGGGTTTCAAAAGGATTTGTAAAGGCCTCAGAAGCAATGGAGGATGTCTTTTACGCCAGCGGTGAGAAGGAAAAGGCGCTGCAAGTATGGGGCATGGGAATGAACTGTGTTGATCAATTGCGCAAGATGACGACTTAGATCCAGTCGCGGATAAAATTTCACGAAAATGCGGAGTCGCTCAACACCAAGTACGTCTCCTTAATCCTCCAACTCAACGAAAATGGAATTCCAATGAATTGGATCTTCTCCGCGCCATTGAAAACGGCAAGGCCTATAGTCTTAGCCTAAAATCAGAGCCATATACGACCAGTCTGCGGAGGAATAACTAGATGATCCCAACGAGCTTATTGGGAGCGTCAGTTGTACAATTTGAGTAATAAAAAGAAGATGCGACAAGCGCAAATGACTGTTTTGGAGAATGCCGATAAGCTGCACGCTCATTCATAGCTATTGGGCTGGGATAATGCATCAGGGGGATGAGGTTAGCGTTCCAACAGATCCTGTTCAATCTTACTGGATGTTCTATGGGCTGCTGGGAATTGTGCTCTTGATTGTGATTTGGATGAAAAGCCTTTGAAAGAATCAATCTTGAGGAATTGAAAGCCACTTTTGGGCATCCAATGCATACTTCCCATCATCCTCAATAACCACATTCATTGAACGCTCAGCTCTATCATTCTGCTCAGTCATGGCATATGAAAGTGCGACATACCAAATGGCGTATTCTGCCAATCGAGTCTCTTCCAAGTCTACGAGCATAGCCACGGCCATTTGATAATTCTCGGTCTTGAAATAACTCATGCCAATCATGAAGTCCAACTGTGAGCTCTCTTCAAAGTCGCCATCGGATAAGTTCAGGACTTTCTCATACTCCTTGCTTTCGAAAGCAGCTTTTAGCTCAGATAAATCGTCATTCGAGCGTGTTTCAAACTCGACTTCGACTGGAAGTGCAGCAAAATCAGTTGCTACTGAATGCCGACTATCCTGAAGTCGGATAAAGGTGAAAATTAGAATAGCAGCTGCAGCTACGGCAATTGTAATCTTAGTTAAGGTGTTTATTTTGAGCACTTTGTTTTCTTATTTGATGTTGTGTCTTTCTTTTTCCTTTTTTGAGCCATGCTTCCAATGCTTTGCGGTCATTGCCATGCTTGTCATATCCATATTCACGCAAAGCCCAAAACAGCTTGCTCATCTTCATTCAGAATTTTCTCTTTCAATCGATCAATTTGCTCCGTTTCCAAGTGCTTTGCTGCCAATGAAGTCTCTTCAGTTTGAAACCGATACCTCGGCCTTCAATCAGTAGACTGTGAAGCCAAGATATTTTCCCTAAAACTAATGAATGATTTTCAGGCAGACCTATTAGCACTGAATTTAAAATGCCTTTGTAGACAGTCAGATAGAAGAATCAAGCCTTGATCAATGTAATTCCCTTCGGATGATCTTGCCGTATAATTGAAACTATTTTCTGGTAGTCTTCCTCGTTCGAAACAAAATCTACGTCGTTGGTGTCAATCACTACAACACGCAATTTTCTGTGTTGCTTGATGAATTTGAAATAGCTTTTTTCTACCTCTATCAAATAACTAGGCGCGATCTTTTGCTCATAATCCCTTCCTCGTTTTTGTATATTCTCGATAAGTTTGTCCGAATTCAAGTGCAAGAATACAATGAGCGAAGGCGCAGGCAAACTAGCCTCAATAATGTGGAACATTTTCGAAAAGAGTTCGAATTCATCACCTTTCAAGTTGGCCTTGGAGAAAATCATCGATTTACTGATGAAATAATCTGCTACAATAAAGTTGTTGAATAGGTCACGCGATGCGAGTATGTCTTTAAGCTGACTAAATCGCTCGGCTAAAAATGAAAGCTCGAGAGGGAACGCATACCGATCTCTGTCCTCGTAAAACTTTGGGAGAAAAGGATTGTCCGCAAATTCTTCCAATACGAGTTTGCCCGAAAAATCCTCAGCCAAGCGCGTAGCCAGAGAAGTTTTTCCCGCACCGATGTTTCCCTCTATGGCTATATAGTCGTATCGCATGTGTACACAGTCACTGTTCCTGAATCTAGACAAAGATCGAGAAGTTCGTGGGAAGATTTCTTAAATATTGGATGCATCCACTTTGGGCGAATTTGCGCCAGAGGTTGAAGAATAAATCGACGTTCATTCATCAACGGATGTGGAACTTTTAAATCTGGGAAATCAATTATCTTGTTGCCGTATGCTATGATATCAAGGTCAATGCTGCGATTCGAGTATCCCTTGCCCGCTCGGAGTCGTCCCATTTTAGCCTCTATTCGCAACAATTCATGCATGCAATCTGCGGCAGTGATATCGGTTTCAAAGACGAGAATTTGATTGAGAAATCCGTTCCCATCAAAACCCCAAGGCTCGCTTTCGACTATCGAAGATTTGCCAGAGGCTAAACCCAAAATAGCCTCCAACTCCTCCACGGCCCTTGTTAAATGAGCATGTCGGTCGCCAAGATTGCTGCCTGTACTTACAATTAATTCCACCACATTGAATTTAGTACAAAAGAAGGAAATATGAACTTCATGGAGCCTGCGCAGTCATGAAAAAATTGAGGAATATTTCTTTAGCACAAGGCAAATGACCAAACATCCAAGAATATTAACCTCTGATTCGTTATTCTTCAGGCATTTAGGAAAAAAATTGCACGAGCTTTGTAACTTTGTCGGCTATTAAATGTCTAAGAATAAAACAACCTCATGAAAGACTTTTTAAAGAATGTATTCTCCAGCATGGTAGGATTCTTCATCGGAATCCTTTTGCTCGTGTTCCTTGTGTTTATTGTAGTAGTGGGAGCAATTAGCTCTGGCGAAGGGACTGCTGAACTCGCAGGAAATACAGTTCTGCACATTAAGTTGGACCAACCGATAGTAGAACGCGTCAGTGAAAATGCGCAACAATTGGAACTTCCCATATTTGGCGAGGAACCAGCGATTGGACTGAAGAATGTGATTGAAGATATAGACAAAGCCTCGCGTGATGAGCGCATAGAAGGTATTTTTCTCGATATCGAGAGCATTCGAGCTTCACCATCTTCGGCATTTGATATTCGAAATGCACTTGAGGATTTTAAAGCCTCCGGTAAATGGATTGTCGCATTCAGTGAAGGGCTTTCGCAAGGTGGCTATTACATGGCTTCAGTAGCAGACGAATTGTACCTCTACCCAGAAGGTGGCCTCGAATTCACAGGATTGAGTGCCGAGCTGATGTTTTTCAAAAACCTATTGGATGATTTAGAGATTGAAATTCAAATTCTCCGCGGACCAGACAACAAGTTCAAAAGCGCTGTCGAACCGTTTATGTATGACAAGATTAGCGAGGCTAACCGAGAGCAATTGGATGCCTTGTTAGGTGATATTTGGAATGATATGCTAACGCAAATTTCAGCTTCTCGTGGTTCTTCTGTTGCCGACTTGCAGCAAATTGCAGATAGTCTGAGTATTCAACTGCCTAGTGATGCGGTTTCATATGGTTTAGTGGATGCAACCAAATACCGCGATGAGGTATTGGACATCCTACGTGAAAAAATGGGAATTGAAGATGAAGGTGATATCGATTCTATATCCTTAGCAAATTACAATAAAGTTGAGTTGGAAGAAGAGGATGATACCAAGTGGGATTCGGATCGTGTAGCGGTCATATATGCAGTTGGAGAGATTCAAAGTGGTGAAGGAGATGACAATACCATTGGATCACAAAGAATTGCTGAAGCACTCAACGATGCTCGAACGGATAAAAAAGTAAAGGCTATTGTATTGCGGGTAAATTCTCCAGGAGGAAGCGCCTTGGCTTCAGATGTGATTTGGAGGCAGACACAATTGATTCGGGAAGATTCAATTCCTTTCATTGTGTCGATGGGTGACCTTGCAGCTTCTGGCGGCTACTACATCGCATGTGGTGCAGATAAGATTTATGCCAACCCCGGAACCATCACTGGATCTATCGGTGTATTTGGAATGATGCCTAACCTCCAAGGTTTTTACGAAAACAAGATAGGAATAACCCATGACTGGGTAACAACTGGAGCGCATGCCAATCTTTGGTCAATGGCTAAAGGCATGGACGACGTGCAAAAAGCAGCTGTCGAAAATTCAGTTGTAGCTATTTATGAGCGATTTACCTCGCTCGTAGCTGAAGGACGCGGAATGACTGTCAACGATGTTGATTCTGTTGCTCAAGGTCGAGTTTGGTCAGGATCAGACGCACTGGAAATTGGATTGGTAGACGAACTTGGAAACTTGGAAGACGCTATTGAATATGCGGCTGAGGTTGCTGGATTGGAGAACTACAGAACGCGCGAATTGCCTGCAATGTTAGATCCTATTGAGGAACTTATGAAGGAAATGACAGGACAAGCGGCAATCGAAAGAGAGTTCGGAACAAGCTTCCCGCTTTTGCAAAAACTTCAAGAAGCTCAAAAGATTCTTCAAATGGAAGGTGTTCAAGCTCGAATGCCATTCTATATAGACATTCAGTAAAAAATGGACATCCTCATCCATACTCTTTCAGGAGCACTTGTCGGAAGTCTGGTGGGGAATTTGGCCAAAGATAAAACCATTGGTCAGCGATTTTTACTGGTAGTTGTTGGTGCGATAGCTGGCGCCATGCCAGACTTGGATGCGATTAGTATGTGGTCTGGTTTCGACGCAAGTTTTGGCAGTTGGTTTTCACTTTCCGAGACAGGCCGACAAATTTTCTACGGGAAACACTGGTATTCGCATCATGGGTGCAGCCATTCATTGTTGGCTGCTCTAATTATAACGGCAGTTTTTGCTGTTATCCGAAAAGTGATCGTACGGAAGTCTATTGGGCAAGGACTGGTCTATTGCTTGGCTTTCTTTTTTGGTTATGTTTCGCACTTACTGGGCGATTTACCCACCCCTCCAGGTTCTTGGGGAGGTATTGGACTATTCTATCCGCTCGATGAATATGTCGGTGGCTGGGCATGGACTTGGTGGTGGAACAATTACGATGTGTTTTTACTGTTGCTTGCTGGAGTAATCGTCAACCTTATTCTTATCGTTCTAAGGAGGTTTTTAAAACAATGGAGTGGCAAGTCAAGCGTAATAAGTTCTTGCGCGATCATCGTGCTTTGCTTGGTTCAATTCCATTTACGCGGACCGAATTTTGAATACGTTCGAGGAAACAATGAGTTTGGCTCAATGGAACAAAGAAGCCTTGCAATTCAAAGAAAAGTGCTCGGCGAGTCGCTTTTCAAGCAGATGAGAAAATTCGACAATAGTATATCCCTGAATTTTTAGCAATGAATAAAAAGCTGAAGTTGGAAGAGTTGGGTCGATTGGGACCCGAGGAATATAAGATCGCACACAAGCAGGAAATTGAAGTTGTCCTAGATCAGGTGCGCAGCGGACACAATGTTGGTAGTGTATTTAGAACAAGTGATGCCCTCCGGGTGAGAAAAATTCACCTGTGCGGTTATACACCAACTCCTCCCAACCGCGAAATTCAGAAAACGGCCTTAGGTGCAACGGATTCAGTGGAATGGGAACACTGGGATTCAACAATTGACTGCCTGAACCATTTGCGCTCGCGCCAAATGAAAATCTGGGCCATTGAGCAAACGGCACAGAGCACGCCGATCCACAAATTGACGGAATCATGTAAAAATGTGGCTATCGTTTTAGGAAACGAAGTAAAGGGTGTTTCTCAGGAAGTGGTCGACTTTGCAGACAAATGTGTTGAAATCCCCCAATTTGGGACTAAGCACTCGCTAAATGTTTCAGTTTGCACTGGAATAGTCCTTTGGGACCTCTGTTTGCGAAATGGATTGCTTGAATAACTTGGTTATTCGAGACTTATGGTTATTTTTGAGACTAGTACAAGAACTATGTCTGCTCGGATTCTCACATATTTTCTCATTTTGCTGCCCTTACTGGGTACATCGCAGTTCTTTAACAAGGTCAACTGGGAGGACAATCGTCACCAGATTGAGCTTGGTTTGGGTACATCAAATTTTCTGGGTGATCTAGGTGGTAAAGACGCTATCGGTACCAATGACCTTCAAGATCTTGAGCTTTCAGAATTTCGCTTTGGCTTTTTAATTGGTCACAAGTACACCTTGTACAAGAAACTCTATCTGAGAAGTAACTTCACCTTTTCAAGGGTCAGCGGAAACGACAATCTTACCGAAGAATCTTTTCGTCGCAATAGAAATCTACACTTTCGCTCTAATATTTTTGAGCTCAATGCAATGATCGAATATGAGATTCCGATCAACTTTCGCAAAGGACACATTTACGATATCAAAGGAGTAAAAGGCTGGAACGCAAAAGGCGCTAGTTTCTATGTTTTTGCCGGAATTGGTGGTTTCTATTTCAACCCTAAAGCTCAAATTGATGGAAGATGGGTTGAGTTAAGGCCATTGCGTACTGAAGGGCAAGGATTGCCTGGAGGTCCAAAAGAATATAGTAGGGTGAGCATCAGCATCCCGGTCGGAGTGTCTCTTTCGAAAAGAATAAGTGACTTGCTCAGTATGGGATTGGAGTTGTCTTACCGTTATACATTTACAGATTACATTGATGATGTAAGTACAGTTTATTTCAATCCGTATGATATTGCATTGTACGATGAAACTGGCCAAAGTGATGCTGCAGCTTATTTGTCCAACCCTGCATTGGGACCTCAGCAAGGTGGAGTGGGAAGCTATGCCACTGCGCCTGGACAGCAGCGTGGAGATGAAACAGATGATGACGGATTCATGTTACTTACCATCAAAGC
This sequence comes from Gammaproteobacteria bacterium, assembly GCA_047615865.1. Taxonomy (GTDB): domain Bacteria; phylum Bacteroidota; class Bacteroidia; order Flavobacteriales_D; family Sanyastnellaceae; genus JADFAK01. The sequence continues at coordinate 109 of JBLHIB010000151.1, read as the reverse complement.
GCAGTATTTATTGAAAGACAATGGCCCCGGAAGAAAAGGCGCAAGACGTAAGAAGTTCAAGCGTTATAAAAGTCGCTCGAAGAAAGTGATCTTTTAGATCTCTAGTCTG
>JBLHIB010000150.1:0-7083 GCA_047615865.1 Gammaproteobacteria bacterium | reverse complement strand
GTTACGAATCATACCAATACAGGGTGCTCATGATCAATGATTGTGGGGATACTGTGCTTACCTCAAACTTGGGTAAGACAATCCTCTTGGACGGACTAGAAAACAATACAAGACTCACTAATACACTCACTTGGACCGAATACCTTGACTGGGACGGAGGAGTTGATACTTACAATATTTACAGAAGCGAGACTCCTGGCGATCTAGGAACTCAGGTAGCGACTTTCGGTTCCGGTTCGGTTACTAATTTCGAAGATGACGTGACTGATCTTTTGCTCACTCCTGGGGAGTTCTGCTATACAATTGAAGCACTGAATGACCCTTCTTCTTTCGGTGGTTCTGCTTTTTCATGGTCCAATCAAGTTTGCCTGCAAATGGAGCCAAAAATCTGGATCCCCAATGCATTCATGGTAAACGGCTTTAACAACATCTTTACTCCGGTAATTGGCTATGCCGATTTTGATTCATACTCAATGAATATATATAGCCGTTGGGGAGATTTGGTGTTTTCGACAAACGATATCACTGTGGGCTGGGACGGAAGAACTGGCAACAAGTATGTGCCCGAAGGTTTGTATGCTTACCTAGTGACAATAAGGGATGGCGAGGGCATTACTCACAATAGAAAAGGCACGGTCACGATGCTCTTCGGCTCGGAAGACTAGTATTTTCTCTTTCCTTTTATCCGCCTTTCAGGCAAATGATTTTGCATTTTTAGTGTTACCTATTAATGCGATCAATTATTCACTACCTTTGCGCGAATTTATTTCTCTGATAAATTCATTCATACATGGCATCTTTCTCATCCAAAGTTGTCGGTGAAGGTCTAACGTACGATGACGTACTCCTTATCCCGGCTTATTCAGAAACTCTTCCTAGGGAGGTTTCAATTCAGACGCAGTTTACTAGAAACATTCGACTCAATACACCTATTGTATCGGCCGCAATGGATACAGTGACCGACGTGAACATGGCTATCGCTATGGCCCGTCAAGGAGGAATCGGCGTAATCCATAAAAACATGCCCATAATCGATCAAGCTGCGCAAGTGCGTAAAGTAAAACGATCGGAAAGCGGGATGATTAAAGATCCTGTGACGGTTTATCGTGAAGCAAATGTCGGCGACGCCTTGAACCTAATGTCTGAGCATAAAATTGGTGGAATTCCAGTAGTCGATGCAGACAATCATTTGGTTGGAATCGTAACGAATCGAGATTTGAGATTCGAAAAAGATCGCAGCAAGCCAATTGCCGATGTCATGACTAGTGAAAATATTGTCTCGACAAAGATTGGGACAGATCTGACACAAGCCGAAGAAATCCTCAAGAACTATAAGATCGAAAAATTGCCTGTTGTGGATGACAACAATAAGCTTGCAGGTCTGATAACTTACCGTGACATTATCAAAATCCAAGAGTATCCAAATTCATGTAAAGATCAATTCGGCCGACTGCGAGTTGCCGCTGCGATTGGTGTTACCGGAGATGCTTTAGAACGAGCCGAAGCGCTTGCAAAAGCAGGTGTCGATGCCCTTGTGATTGATACGGCTCATGGCCACCACATTGGTGTTTTGAACACATTGAAAGAGATAAAAAAGAACCTACCAGACATAGACGTAATTGTCGGCAATATCGCCACTGCTGAGGCTGCAAGAATGCTTGTCGAAAATGGTGCCGATGCTGTCAAAGTAGGAATAGGCCCGGGATCAATCTGCACGACAAGAGTCATAGCTGGAGTTGGCGTACCCCAGCTCACTGCAGTAATGAATGTCGCAGCAGAACTTGAAGGAACTGGAATTCCTATCATCGCCGATGGTGGTATTCGTTATACAGGTGACATCGTCAAAGCATTAGCAGGCGGAGGTCATACTGTAATGATAGGTTCTATGCTTGCAGGAGTTGAAGAGTCTCCAGGAGAAACCATTATTTACGAAGGACGAAAGTTCAAATCATATCGTGGAATGGGCTCTGTGGAAGCCATGCAGCAAGGATCCAAGGATCGTTACTTCCAAGATGCGGAAGACGATTTGAAGAAACTAGTCCCCGAAGGAATTTCAGGTAGGGTGCCTTACAAAGGAACTGTACAGGAAGTGATTCACCAAATTATTGGCGGATTGAGGGCAGGAATGGGATACTGCGGAGCACCAACAATTGATGTACTTCAAGCGGCACGATTTGTGCGTATCACGTCGGCCGGCTATAGAGAGAGTCATCCGCATGACGTGACTATCACTCGCGAAGCACCTAATTACAGTCTTGCATAATACAGATAGGTGTGAATTGTTACTTTTGCACTCCAAAACATTTTTAAAAACCCATCACAATGAAGAGAATGGTTAGAGCTATCAGCCTTGTGTCATTTTGCCTAATTTCTTTAATGAGCTTTGCTCAAAATCCACAAGACGTTATTCTAACGGTTGGAGATGAGAATGTCACTCTCGAAGATTTCGAAAGCATTTACCGTAAAAACAATCGAGATTCACTTGTTACCAAGGAGTCTTTGGATGAATACATTGAGCTATTTGTCAATTTCAAATTAAAAGTTGCCGAAGCAAAATCACTCGGCATGGACACTGTTCCTGCTTTTAAAACGGAATTGGATGGATACCGACGACAGCTTGCTCGTCCATACCTGACTGATGATGCCATGTTGGACCAATTGGTTCAGGAAGCATATTCTCGCAAAAAGCAAGAAGTAAGAGCTAGTCATATTCTAATCAACTGCCCTCCGAATGCTACTCCGGAAGACACGCTCAAGGCATACAATACCATCAATGCTTTTCGCGATGAGGTAATTGGGGGTGCTGATTTTGCGGCCGTTGCTCGAAAGAACTCTCAAGACCCTTCCGTAAAGGACAACGGTGGAGACCTAGGATACTTTACTGTATTTCAAATGGTGTATCCTTTTGAAGAAGCTGCTTTCAGCACATCAGTTGGTCAAGTTTCTAGACCATGTCGCTCACGATATGGTTACCACCTCGTGAAAGTCACAGACCGCCGAGAGGCTCACGGAGAAATTCGTGCCGCACATATTATGGTGCGTGTGAAAGAGAGCAAAGACCCAAAAGCTGCCGAGAATGCTGAGCAAAAAATTCGTGACATCTACGCTCAACTGGAGAGTGGTGGAAAATTTGAAGACCTAGCTCTTAAATACTCAGAAGATGCATCTAGTGCTCGAGCTGGTGGTGAATTACCTTGGTTTGGCACAGGAAAAATGGTTGAGAATTTCGAACTTGAAGCATTTGCGCTTGCCGCTGATGGAGATTATAGTGCTCCGTTTCTAACTGAATATGGCTGGCATGTTGTAAAAAGAGTTGAATATCGTCCAGTACCTGAATTCAAGGACGTAGAGAAGGAAATTAAGAACCGTGTGCGAAGAGATTCTCGTTCTTCAAAAACAGAAGCATCGTTTATTGCTAAGTTGAAAGAGGAATACGGTTTTGAACTGTATTCGAAAGCACTTAAGCCTATTCGATCTGCTATCGATACCTCAATTTTCTCTAGTCAGATCAACGTAAAGAAGATGAAAAAATTAGCCGCTCCAATGATGATTTTGGACGGAAGCACATACCCAGCTACAGATTTCTATGACTACTTAGTGAAATTTGGTTCACGTAAAAAAGACAAATCCCCAGAGGAAATCTATGACATGCTTCTAGTGGAATTCGTCAACAAACAAATCATGTCTTATGAAGATGAGCGATTGGAAGGTAAATACCGTGATTTCAGGCTTTTGATGAATGAGTACCGCGATGGGATCTTGCTTTTTGAATTGACGGATACTAAGGTATGGTCAAAGGCAGTAAAAGATAGCACAGGCCTTGACGCCTTCTATGCTTCTAATAAGAATATGTTCATGTGGGACGAGCGATTGGACGCTAGTATTTATACATGCAAGGACCAGAAAATCGCTGCCAACTTGGTTAAAATGCTAAAGAGAGGAACGGACGTAACGGTGATTATGGAGAAGATCAATAAAAACTCTCAATTGAACCTTGATTCGGAGGAAGGCATTTTCATGAAAGCAGACCATCCAGTTTTATCGAGAATCACGTGGCAAAAAGGCTTGAGTAAACCAGTTGAAGTCGATCAACAAGTTGTTGTTGTTGACGTTCGTGAGACTCTTGCATCTTCTCCTAAAGATCTGGATGAGGCTCGAGGACTAATCACTGCAGAGTACCAGAACTATTTGGAAGATGAATGGATCACTGAATTGAGAAACAAATACTCATTCAAAGTAAATAATGACGTGCTTTATTCGTTGGTGAAATAGTCCATGTCTAGAAAGTTCGCGTTAATCTTCATACTTGCCGGTTTGGTTTCCGGTTGCACGGACTCCGTGCCAACTGTTCCTATCGTGGCTTCTGCTTATGAAAATGAGTTGACTTTAGATGAGATACGCGACGTTGTACCGGATAGTTCGAGCCCCGAAGACAGTGTTTTCCTTGCGGAGAGATACACTACCCTTTGGTTGCGAGAGCAAGTGGTTATGAATTATGCAGAAACCAATCTAAGCGAGGATCAGAAAAACTTTGAAGAGCAACTCGACAATTACAGAAGATCATTGTTGACGTACGCTTTTGAGAATAAACTCATTTTGCAAAAGTTGGACACGGCTATTGCAGAAAAAGAAATTCTCGAGTATTACGAAAGCCATCAAAAAAACTTTGAGCTCAAAGATTACATTCTTCAGGTACGTTATTGTATTCTGGACTCTTTGACTCCAGCTACTCCGGAGTTTATTGATTTGGTGTTTTCAGAAGAACTAGAAGATTTAGTAACTCTTGAAAGTTGGTGTGTTGAATCAGGAGCTTATTTATTCATCAATGAAGATAAGTGGTGGTTTTTAGAAGAATTGCTTGAAAAAGTCCCTGTTGAGGTATATAATCCCTTAAGTTTTCTTAAAAAAAACAAAACTGTATCGTTCGAAAGGGATAACAAGCTATTTTTCCTCAAAATTCTAAAATACGAATTGAAAGACAACGTTTCTCCATTAGCTTTGCAAGTGGACAACATCAAGAATATAATACTCAACCAACGAAAGTTGACACTTCTCCAGCAAATGCGGGAGGATCTTTACCGGGAAGCACTTGACAAAAAACAAATTCACATTTATCTAGAATGAAAAAAATCTTAGCTTCCATTGCACTGATCGCATCTTTCATACCGATCTTCGCCCAGCAGGGTGAACTTATCGACAAGGTTATCGCTGTTGTCGGGGACGAGATTATTTTGAAATCCGAATTGGAGTTTCAAGCTCTTCAATACAACGACAACAAAACTGCATCTGAAGATTTCAAGTGTGAGGTTCTTGAAGAACTTATGTTTCAAAAATTACTCATCGACCAAGCCAGAATTGATTCGATCGAAGTATTTGAGCATGAAATCCAAAGCGAAATCCAACGCCGACTTGATTACTACAAGAACATGATGGGCGGTCAAGAGGCTTTTGAGCAATTTTACGGGAGAACAGAAGCTGAATGGAAGGATGAGTTTTACGAACCTATCCAAGAACAACTTCTTGCCCAGAAAGCCCAGCAGCAAATGTTTGGCAATGTCAAAGTCACGCCTTTCGAAGTGCAAGAATATTTCAACTCACTTCCTGCCGATAGTTTGCCGTTGATCAACGAACAGTTGGAATACAGCCAGCTTGTGCTCGCTCCTGCGGTTCGCACTTCAGCAAAGAACAAAGCAAAAAACGACCTCGACTCCATTCGTGTTAGTCTGTCTATGGGAAAATCTTTCATGACCATTGAGGCAGCCAAGCATTCTGAAGATCCAGGGAGTAAAAACAAAGGTGGCTGTTACCCGATACAACGAAGAGGATCTTTTGTTCCCGAATATGAAGCAGCTGTCTTTTCGACTGACGAAGGAGATTATTCTGAAGTATTCGAAACCGTATATGGTTACCACTTCGTTTACGTAAAGGAAAAGCGGGGAGACAACTACGAAGCCTGTCACATACTTAAGAGTGCTGAGGTAACTCAAGGAGATTTTGACTTAGCGCAAAGTAAAATTGACTCCCTTGCAGTTTTAATCAGAAATGATTCATTGAATTTCGTGCAAGCCACTATGGGTCATTCTACCGACGAAGACACTAAGAACCAAGAAGGACGTGTGATTAATCCTGCTACGGGCAACATGCAGTTTGAGTCAGGAGATCTGAATCCAGCAATTTTCTTTGTGTTGGACAAAATGGAACCGAACGAAATTTCAACTCCAACATTAACGGATACTCCTCAAGGGACTAAGGCTTGGATTATTGTGAAGTTGAATAGACGTATTGCAGCTCATAAAGCGAACCTTAAAGAAGATTACCTCATTTTCCAAAATCAAACCGAAGCATTGAATCGAGAAGCGGCTTTGGATAAATGGGTGGTAAAACAACTTGAACGAACCTACGTTAGATTAGACTCAGAATATAATTCCTGTACTTTCGATGCCAATTGGGTTAGTCAAAAAACAAGTGCCAATAATTAGGGTTTATATTTCTATTTTCGTCCAAGCTTAAAAATCAGAACATGTCAGATACGAAATACGGTAACGATGCACAGGCAATCGACGCTTTCCGCGATAAATACCAACAACTACATGCCGAAATTGGCAAAGTCATTGTTGGCCAGGAAGACGTAATTCGAGATGTACTTATTAGCATTTTTGGCAATGGTCACTGCTTGTTGGTAGGCGTCCCAGGATTGGCGAAAACTTTACTCGTAAACACAATCTCTGAGGCTCTTGGTCTTAGTTTTGCTCGAATCCAGTTTACTCCTGACTTGATGCCTTCGGACATCATCGGATCTGAGATTCTTGACGAGAACCGACAGTTCAAATTTCTAAAAGGCCCTCTATTCGCCAATATCATTTTGGCCGATGAGATCAACAGGACTCCACCGAAAACACAATCGGCACTGTTGGAAGCGATGCAAGAAAGATCTATTACTGCGGCAGGTCAGACTTACAAACTACCTCAGCCCTTCTTTGTTTTGGCTACCCAGAACCCAATTGAGCAAGAGGGAACTTATCCTCTTCCTGAAGCACAACTTGACCGTTTCATGTTCAATGTGTGGGTTGACTACCCTAGTCT
>JBLHIB010000149.1:0-7225 GCA_047615865.1 Gammaproteobacteria bacterium | reverse complement strand
CCTTAACCAAAATACTTAACTACTATGTTTTACCAATCTCCTGTCTGAGGGACAGGAGTAAATGAAAAAACTTACGCTGTTAGCGCTTGTAATAAATACAATTCAAATGTACTGGAAGACTTTTCAGGAATTTGTAAGAAGCTGACTTACTGCGACGTAGGAATTTCTGACAGGTTTGACTTAAGTCCAAAAAAAAGAGTCCCGATCGTTATCGAAACTCTTTAACCTTAACCAAAATACTTAACTACTATGTTTTACCAATCTCCTGTCTGAGGGACAGGAGTAAATGAAAAAACTTACGCTGTTAGCGCTTGTAATAAATACAATTCAAATGTACTGGAAGACTTTTCAGTTGTTTGTAAGAATCTCTCCTACCAAATGGTAGGAATATGTCCCTATTTTAATTTCCAGACAAAAAATAATCCCACGAGTGGGATTTTCTTGTTTGCATAAATTCACAACCAAATAACTGACCGAACATTTGCATGCTAACAATACCCATGCGGGATCGAAACTATTTTTTGTAGACCTTGTTCGCTGTATTTCTAGTCTTAACCAAATAGAGACCTTTGGTCAATTCTGACAAGACAATCACAACAGTTTCCTTATCAAGCTCTTGCCTCTCAATTGCAGCTACTGGAGTAACATCTTCGCCCAAACTATTGAATATCGAAATCTCGTCAATCTCGTACTCATCTCCTTTAATCGAAATAACATTGGTCGTTGGATTTGGAAAAATTGCAACACGCGTATCTTCCATTCCAGACAGTTCGATGTGAGTGATATCCGAGTATGAGAATTGTCCGTCGAAGTCAGTTTGCTTCAAACGATAATAGGACTCCCCAAAATGCGGTTCACTGTCATGCGAGGAATAGCTACGCCACGTCGTTGAATTTCCAGCTCCCTCAATATTTGTCAATCCTTCCCATTCGAATGCATCTTTTGACCGTTCGATAGTGAAATAATCATTATTGGTCTCTGAGGCCGTTTGCCATTCAAGAAGCACTGACTTATTTACTAATTCAATCGCATCAAAATTCAACAATTCTATTGGAAGCATGCTCAATAGTCTGATATCTACATTGTCAATGATCAAGCCACACGTTCCAACAACAGTGCCTTCAAAGTCTATCGTGTGACTTGTGGCCTTCGCCGTGAACGTGAAATACTCTTCGGTAAAATTGAATGCTCCTGTGCGTGAAATACTTGTAGTTGCTAATGCTCCGCCGTCGATTCCAAAATCAAGTGTTTGCGTCGCTGGTCCGCATGTAGTTCTTCGTGAACAATCAAAGGTGATGGCATATACGTTGCCAATACCAAAGCCTGAAATTGTCTGACATAGCCCTGCTGAGGCATCTACTTCTGCTACGCGATCAGAATCCGCGCCACCATAGGTCGATGCGGGATTGGTTTCTGGAGAACAACCCCAGTCAGTCCCTTCGGATGTAAAGGTTCCGTTGTTGACCGTCTGCGCAGACAAACTTGCTGCAAAAGCGAATATGGCAATAAGTAATTTTACTTTCATCGAGGCTTGAATTAATCCCAGCACGCCAAGTAGTTTCGTGCAAAACACGGCACTATCAAGCGGACGGAATAGATGCAATTCGAATCTAATTTATCCCTTGGAACATCTTGTTAATGGACCTTCTCACATTGATGTAGGGCAATGCTTCAAATCGAAAAATAGGGCAAGAAAAAAGTCCCGATTGCTATCGAGACTTTTTAACCTTAACCAAATTAATAATTAACTGCGATTAGTTAACCTTAAGCTTTGCCTTAATTAAAAGGACTTAAGAAAACCTTAACAAGACAAAGCTATGAGCTTGGTATGTAATCTATTGTAAGACCACACCCCCAAGCGCTTGTAGGAAAACGCCTACATTAGGCAACAGTAATCTCTACCAATTCGATCTCGAATGTCAAATCTTTTCCAGCTAGTGGATGATTTGCATCAACAATGATATGTGCTTCTTCAACTTGGGCAATAACCACGTGAGTTTCCTGTCCATCTTGTCCTTGAGCAACTAAAGTCTGTCCAACTTCAGGAGCCATATCCGCTGGCAATTGGTCCTTAGGAACTTGCTGCATCAATTCAGGTTGAACTGGACCATAAGCTTCTTCTGGAGTTATGTTGATCGTTTTCTTTTCATTGAGAGCCATTCCAGTTACGGCGTCATCAAATCCTTTGATCATTTGTCCAGCTCCTATAGTGAAACCAAGAGGCTCTCTTTCTAGACTAGAATCAAATACTTCACCTGTTGAAAGTTTTCCTGTATAATGCACTTTCACGGCATCGTTACTTTTTGCTATTGACATGCGTCGCTTTTTAAAATTCGGGCAAAGATAGGCCCTTGAATTAGAATGACCTCGAAATCAGCGAGCTAACATGCCAAATAATTCAAAAATATGCCTGTTTTGGTGCCTTTTTCTTCAAAAATGGACGATTTACTATAAAAAGATTGAAAAATACTTAAGATGACGGCATCATAAAAAGATAATATTTGCCGTTAATTCTTCGAATGGCAAGAATAATAGAATCGATTTCGATGATAAGCGACAAGCGCAAATACATCATTTTACTCCTCACGGTTTTCTGTGGCGGTATGATCATGACCAGCTGTGTGTCGCAAAAAAGAGGATTTGATTATAAGAAGCACTACCATAAGACCAAGTCCAAGCCTAAGAAAATTAAGGACTTGACGCGTTACAACTGCCGACGACAATAAGGCGGGCTATTTGATTATCAAGGTCTCTTGAAAGACAAATTGATCGTTCCTTATCACGACTACATAAACTCCTGCAGTAGTTTCCGAAATATCTAGTCGAATAGACTTGTCTATAGAAATCATCTTCAACGACCATGACCTGCCCGTCATATCCACCAACCATGCCTCATCAATCGGCATATTCCAGTTTAAGATGGTGACTGTGTTCTGAGCTGGATTCGGAAATAGCATAGGCTTTAATGTCGACAGACTTCCAACTGAAGTAGGACACTCAATATTCTCCAAAAGCTTGGCACATCCATTTTCATCTGTTGCCGTTACTGAATAAACTCCTGAGCTCGGAACATCTTCTAAGACAGTGCCCTCGACACCCGTATTCCATTCAAGCTCAATATCCCCAGTTCCACCGGAGGCAAGGACTGAGAAGTTTGCCAAGTCCTTTTCACATGCTATATTCATGATCTCTACTATCAATTCATTTGGCTCTTCCACAACAAAACCAGCTATGATTTCACATCCCAAGGAATCCGAAATTCCTATTGAATAATCAGATGCTCCCAGTCCATCAGGATTCGTATCATTCCATGCCAAGGAGTATGGCCCTACCCCACCAGAAATCAGGAATGAAGCCGTCCCATCATAACTGCCAAAGCACAAGGCATCTTGCACAATTGCACTTGCTACCATTTCATCGTGCTGGACTACCTCAACTGAATCTAAACGCACGCAACCCAATTGACCAACGAATTCATAGTGATAGAACCCTTTTACCAAGTCACTCATGGACATGGCGTCAGGTGCATCCGTCCATGTGAAGAACAAGCTATCTGCAGGGGACGCTATTAACTGTCCATTTGCACCACCAAAGCAAGACACATTATGAATTAATATCTCTTCTGGCTCCAAACTTTCTGAAACAACAATCAGATGCGCCGATTCCCCAACAAAACCTAGTTCATGGGTGGCGTTTACAAAATATTCACCTGATGCAGAAATCCACTTTGAGTCTTGAAATTCTCCTGTATTCCATTGAAAATTGCTTCCATTCTGGGCAAGTACCAAAACTGAATCACCGGGACAAAGGAGAAGAGTGTCAACAACCGACAAATTTGGGGCATAGGACGAACCCTCAACGAAATGAAAACGGTCATTTGCCGATAGGCTAAAAAAACGATCTACAAAACCAGAATTCCATTCTACGATGACAGAATCAACTTGATTGTCATCGGCTAGACCAACGATTTGTACAAAAGAATTTTGCCCGAGGTAGTTCTCTCCGCAATAAGTTTGTCGGGTTTGATAAACTGAATCATGAAATAATTGGATGCGTGAACCAATGCCATTCCTATTCGAGACGACACCTTCCAAATCAAATTTAATGAAGTGCTGCTGCCCCCCTGAGTTCTGCCACATATTGGCATTTTGAAAGCTGTAATTATTGACAGCGAGATCAGGGTAGCCATCATCATTCCAATCGCCCATTGCGGAAGAATAGCTATTGGAAAAATCATACGGAAAGACACTTGAAATTACATTTCCGAAGGTCTCATCCCCATTGTTCAGCATGAACGCATTGGTTTGAGATGAAAACAGCGGATAATATTCGCAGACATATAAATCAAGATCGGCATCGAGGTCAAAATCAAACCAATTTCCGGCCCAGCCCAAAATATCAAGATCCACACCTGCCTCATTGGCTATTTCGGTAAAAGTGCCATCTCCTTCGTTTCTTAGTAATGCACAATCACCAATGGATGTATTGGTTACAAAGATATCCTCAAAGCCATCGTTATTGAAGTCACCACAGCTTGCCGTCATGGCGTCTACCATGTCTATTGAAGACCCATTCTCCTGAGCAATATCCGTAAAAGTCCCATCGCCGTTGTTGTGGTATAAGCGGTTGGGATGCTCTTTATCATTGATAACATAAAGATCTGGCCAACGGTCGTTGTTGTAGTCAATCCACACAGATTGAAAAGAAACACTTATGCCGTCTTGCACATTGGCAAACCCACTGACATCCTCAAAAGTCCCGTCGCCATTGTTGCGATAGAGGTGGTCATTCCATTCATAAGCATCACTGCCGCTGTATAAATAAATATATGTGCAGACATACAGATCCAAATCTCCGTCACGATCATAATCGCCCCAGCATGCGCCAAAATCGTTGGTATTGTTTGATGGTAGTCCGCTAATGGAACTAACATCGACGAAATTCATATCGCCGTCATTTCTATAAAGCTTGAGTGGATTACCGTATTGAGTAAAGAAAAAATCAAGATCACCATCGTTGTCAAAATCAACCCATGTAGGATGCTTGGCATCCTCATCAACTGTGAAACCATATTCAACAGGCACAGAAGTACCGTCAAAGTTTAAATAGACCTTGATGGCATCGTTCGTGCAAAAAGTTAAATCGTCCAGGCCATTTTGATCAACATCAACATATGACACACCAGAACCATACAAGTTGTCTGTTACAAAAACTTGTAATCCTAGGGCATTGTTCATGTTCACAAAAGTCTGTCCGCTTGTTGAAAACGCACAAAGCGCTCCCACCAGAAAGTACAGTAATCTCATGTCTCGGTTTAGGCAATACAATATCCGATTTTTTTTAAGTTCCAACAAGATTCATATTTAAGCTTAACATAATTGGCTTCTTCAATTCTGAATCTTTCGGTACCTTTAGGGTCAATTCCCAGTGAAATGATGAATAAGACAAGGATGAGATACGGAATTCTATCGCTACTAGCACTTTGCATGACCACTCCGGCAATTTCCCAAAAATTGAATTTTAATGAATTGATTGAAGTCACATGTTCCGAACTTGCAGGCTTCGAGCCATCGGAAGGTTGGGACGTGAATGGTCTAATTGCCTTGGTCAATGAATTGACCGCCAAGCGTGAGAATGATTGTCAGCGCCAAGTTTTATTGTACATGAAGAACAAGCCTAGCCTTTCGCAGGAGCGTGCTCAGGAGATTTTTTACCTTGACTTTTATCGCAGGATGTTTGATTCATGCCCGAAATTCATGGCCATTTCGCACGAGTCATTCGGACAGGAAAGGAACATTAATCCTGCTCTAGTGGCTATTAGCAACAATGTAACTGCAGTTCTGGAACCTATATTCGCAGGAACATATCAAGAAAAAATGGACAACCTTTTGGCTTCATTGGAAGATATTTGGCATGCTCATAGTAATTTGATTTACGAGCATTACCTGAAAGGATTTGAAGATCCTGCATTGCAACCAGATGTTGCTAAGTATATGCTTTTGCACAACGATCAATTTGCCAAGCTCACTGTACTTTGTATAATCGACAAAAAACGCAAAAATTAATATGTGGTATTGTATAAAGTTTGTCCTTATTCTCTTCATGGTGTCTTCATTCAACTCATCCATATCTGGTCAAACCAAAAAAAATGAAAATCGAGGTTTCATAGTGGAAGTGGGGCAAAAAGCGCCTGATTTTGAATATGAATTGATAGACGGAACCAAAGGCCGACTCGCTGACTTGAAGGGTAAGGTCGTTTTGTTGCAATTCACAGCCAGTTGGTGCAGTGTATGTATCAAGGAAATGCCGCATTTAGAAAATGAGATCTGGCAAATTCACAAGGACAAGGAATTCGTACTCATTGGCATTGATAGAGATGAAGAGTTGGATATAGTCCAAAAGTTCATTGACAAAATTGACGTTAGTTACCCAATTTCACTAGATCCAGGCGGAGAGATCTTCAATTTGTTCGCACAGCATGGAAGTGGCGTTACACGAAACGTACTGATTGATGCAGAAGGAAATATTGTTTTCTTGACCCGACTTTACGATCCTGAAGAGTTTGCCTTGTTAAAATCAGCTGTTCGCAAACAGGTAGACTAAGTTTACGAGAAGATTGAGTTTTGATGGCGGCCAGTGAAAATTTATTCATCAGCCACATTAATATCCTCACTCGCTTTGAACATTGAAACCTTTAGCATTCTCAGCAGGTATTTTTATTGGAAGTCTTAGACCATCGGCCAGACTAAAATCTGTCTAGAATGAAGAATTACTTCAATTTCGGCACCTTTTTCAATTTTAATTTTGGCTCTCTTCGTAATGGGGAAATCGGACTCAATAATGACGTTGGAATTTTGTGTCTTCATTTGAATACTAAGCGTCGCACCTTTATTGAATGTCTGAAGCACATTGCATACCAATCGATTGCTTGCTTCTAGATAATCGATTTCATGGCCGATGAGGATTACTCGAACATCCTTAGGACTAAGGCCAAAACACACAGACTCTCCCTGACTAAAATTAAGTCCACTCTCATGTCGAACCAAGATTTCAGTTTTTAGCTCAATGCATTCGATGTATACGCCATTTGGCCGGTGATAAACACGACCATGAAAAACATTTCGAAAACCCATAAACTCGGCTACGACAAGGTTTGACGGTTGAATGCCATCCAATACGTTCTCACAGGTTTGTTCGACGACCCCATTGATCAAGAATACTAGCG
>JBLHIB010000148.1:0-7289 GCA_047615865.1 Gammaproteobacteria bacterium | reverse complement strand
TGTCTGCAGATTAATCTTTCGAATTCTTTCAAAGAAATTGGAATGGGATCGATTTGAGTAAAGTAGGATTGATGTGTTGAGTGTAATTTTATTACATTGAGCTTGTTATGAAAACAACATCTACCCTGCTCTTATTGTGTGTTTCGCTCGCGGTTCTTGGCCAAAGCGATTGTTTCCCTCCTTTATACATCGGTGAAGACACTCTTGTCGACTGTGATTCTTCATGCATCACGCTGTTGGCAGACTACGAGAATATTTTTGAGACGACGAGCTACACGGTCTCGGCACTGACCGAAACCGCTCCTCCCTTCCCGATCTCTGACGGCACCAATATTATTGGCGGAATTGACGACATTTATTCAGGTTTGATACCAATTCCGTTTTCGTTTAACTTCTTTGGGGACCCTTATGAATCCATTGTGATTGGATCGAATGGAGTGTGCACATTTGAAGCAGGCGAAGCCAATGGCGTTTGTCCTTGGCAATTCACTGAAACAAACCCCAATAACAATCTCCCTACAACCGCTATCTTTTGTCCGTACCACGACATCGACCCGTCGGATTGTGGCAATGTAAAATGGATAAGTTACGGGGAGGAGCCTTGCCGGACATTCGTTGTGAATTTTCAGGCGATTTGTTTGTACAACTGCTCCGTGCAGACTTCATCACAGCTCGTCCTTTACGAATCGACGAACGTCATCGAAGTTTATTTGGTCAACAAACCTTCATGCGGTTGGAACAATGGAGCCACTTTGCTGGGCATACAGAACGCCAATGGAAACGTGGGATACACCGCTCCAGGCAGAAACACTGGCAACTGGACTGCGGCTAACGAAGCTTGGCAGTTTTCTCCAAATGGCGACCCGCTCAACGAAATAACTTGGTTTGTAGGTAACGAAATCGTCGGCACTGGGGATGAGTTTTTAGTTTGCCCTGACTCGACAACTACGTATTTCGCAGCAATGGATTGCGATGTGTGCGAAGGTGAATTAGAAGAAGACTGCGCCGACTATCATATTGAAGTGACCTCTGGTTTATCTCCGACAGATATTTTCTGGCGTATTGTAGACGAAAATGACATGACCTTGATGACAGAATTCGCTCCCTACGACGAATTCGTTTGTTTAGAGAATGGCTGTTACACTTTTGAGTTATTCGATTCTTTTGGCAATGGTTGGCAAGGTGCTCAGATTACTTTGACCACACCTGAAGATGAAATTTTGGTCGATACAACTTTGACCAGTGGCAGTCAGCTTGTGGTTCCTTTTTGTGTTGATTCCTTTGACCCAGATGACATAAACCCATTTGATTCCTATTTCCAAATTGATTCAGTTACTATCATGGTAACTCAAGACAATGTAAATCCGGGCTTGATAGATCCTGGAACCATCTTTTGTGTTGGATCTGATCCTGTTCAGATTGAATTTGATCAAGCCGATGGTCTTTGGGAATCTGATTGTGGGACTTGTTTGGACGAAACAGGGTTATTCGACTTCACAGAACTGGAGGAAGGCAGTTATTCAGTCAACTACACTTTAGTTGGCCTGTGCGGACCTATTACAGACGAGATTCAAATTGAAGTTCAAGCCTATCCAAGTATTGAGATCGACGGACCATTGACCTTGTGTGAAACCGACGACCCAGAAGTATACTCAAGCAATTTGTCCAATGGAAGTTGGTCAGCAAATTGCGTTGACTGCATCGACGGAATTTCCGGATCATTCGACCCAGCTTCTTCGGGCGCCGGAATGTACGAGATCACGTATACGTCGGGAAACTTATGTGCTTCGGAATCATCAATAACAATTGAAGTAGAAAACCTGCTTGTAGCTGAAATCAATCCGATGGATGCTGTGTGTGAATCGAGCGTGAGTGCACTATTAACTGCAAGCCAACCGGGAGGCACATGGAGTGCCGATTGTGGTGGGTGCATCAATTCATCTACAGGAGTTTTTAACCCTTCAACGAGTGGTCCAGGAAATTTCATCGTGACATATTCATATGAATCGCCTTGCGCCACTGGTTCAAGTATTGCACTCGACGTTTTCCCTGCAGTCGATGCGAGCATTGGCGGCATACAGGAACTCTGTGAAAGCGGATCAACCTTGCAATTGAATGCTGGAAATACGGATGGCGAATGGAGTGCCGAGTGTGGTTCTTGTTTGAGCTCTACGGGAGAATTTGACCCACAGCTTTCAGGCCCAGGAAGCTTCACCGTGTCGCACGAGGTTCTGGGGATTTGCTCCGACTATGATGACGTTGATATTGTTGTTTTAAGTCAAAAAGACGCAACAATTATGCTTCCTGAGGAGTTGTGCTTGGATGCTATTTCCTGGCAAGCAGAGGCTGCTGATGGCGGAGGAATTTGGTCGACAGACTGCCTAGGTTGCATTGATCCTTCGACTGGTTGGATAGACATTATTGAGGCTGGAGAGGGATTGCACACGATAGAGTATCTCATCGCTGGTTTGTGCGGTGATTCGGATGAAGTAGACATTATCATCGTTCCTTGTGAGATCGTCATTCCGAATATCATTACTCCGAATGACGATGGATCGAACGACTTTCTTGTTTTCAAGGATTTGGAGTATTTTCCAGGATCTACTGTTCAGGTTTTCAACCGATGGGGCAAGCAAATGTTCGCTTCGGAGGATTACAGAAACAACTGGGATGCTCAAGGAGTAAGTGATGGCACGTATTATTTCATCTTGGTTAGAAACGATGGAGTTGAATACAAGGGGAACCTCACGATTAAAAGACAGAACTGATTCACGACAATATTAAACGAAAAAGAGCCTCATCCGATTGGATGAGGCTCTTTTCATTTATAACATTTTGAATGCTCTTATTGCACAACTTGCAGTTGGAAAACTGCCTGTCCTGCATCAGAGTGAATATGCACGAAGTAAGTTCCAGCAGCCAAGTCATTGGCCGAAACAGAAAGCCTATCGCCTTGAAGATTGTTCAATTGTTCTTGTCTCACAACTCTTCCATTTGTAGTATAAATCTGCAAAGAGAGAGAGCTTGGTAATTGTTCCATGAATATTTGAAAATCTTCGTTGCTTCGAACTGGGTTAGGATAAACCGAAAGCAAAGGCAGGTTACCAGACTCTTCTTCAACTCCAACCGACATGAGGTTGATGCTGAAATGATCATCAGTCAGCAGTTCCGCCTGAAGGTTCCCTACGAAATCGGTGAGGCCCAAGAGCTCCACATCAATATCTTCCAGATTCTCTTCACTAGCTTCAACGTCATACTTAGCGACAAACGTTGTGCTATTGATCCAGCTTGACTCATCGCTGTTGTATGTCAACGAATTGGCTTCAGGATCTTCTACAGGGAATCCTATCGTAGGATCACTGCCTTGGTCCATTTCTTCATCGAAGATTGCGATCAAAGAGAAAGTAGCTGTTCCAATATCTGATTGATCAACGTTGTATGAATTTGCTGAGAGCAAGTACAAATCTGGATTCTTCGTATCGATATCCAACTGATCTAAATCCGTGTAGATAAGTTGCTCATTTCCAATTGCGTCCTGACCCAAAGAAAACTCTACATCAACTTCTTCAAGATCCTCATTGGCATCAATTACATCAAAGGCCAATTCAAAAGTAAACTCATCAACCCAGCTGCTTTCGGCAGCATTGAAAGAAAGCGAGTTCGAAGCATCTTCATCTGGATAAGAAACCATAGGAGCTTGATCCATATTCATGACTTCGTTGAAGACAACAACATAGTGGTAGATATTCGCTCCAACTTCTGAATCAGAAAGTGCGTTCCAATCTGCACTTGATGATAGCATCATTGGGTTTTCATTGTCTACTGAAAACAAGGCGTCTTCAATATGAGAAATTTGCCAATTGCCTTCGGCATCTCTAGCGTCCGTGATCTGAACGTCTATTCCAATTTCGGTTTCATTGCCGTCGGAAACATCATACTGTACGACTACAATTGTGTCGTTCAACCATGTAATATTATTCAATAATAGAGAGGCGTTTACATCATTTGATAAAAACTCAACATCTGGAGGAAGCATCGTATCCATCGGCTTATCATATTCGATGGTGATAGTAAAAGTGCCTGCTTCGTCGGAGTCGCTTACGATAGCGATATCAGTGCTTACGTTCTCAACTCGTGGATTGACAGCTTCTAGGCAATTCATGGCGAAATCGAAGGCATTTGGGCCAATGATTTTACCAATTTCTCTTCCAGGAATATCATCACATGGCGGGTGAATACCTCCCCAAATTCTAGAAAGGCTGCACTGATCAGAAGCGTCTCTGTATGTCGCCCATTGCAATTGGCAATCGACACTTGGTCCTTCTTCAAAAACCAGGAATTCATTTTGAACGGCATCAAAAGTCCCCATTCCACCTGGGAAGAATTCATCTCCGGTCATCAGGGTCATTACTTCTGCGGCCGCGCGTGAAAAAGTTGAGTGACCTGAAACAAAACCTGCAAAAGGCGGTGTCACGAATGTAGGTCGTTGGTACGGCCACCAATTTCCAGCCAAAATCCAATCAACTCCAGCTTCATCGACATCTTCATCTATGATGAAGTCAGGGCCTTTCCATGCGAGAATTTTAACTTCTCCGACATATTCATTGCTGATACCAGCGAGAGGATCGCCAATCTCAACTTGCTCGATTCTACCCGGAACAAGTGGCAATCCTGCGGGATCATAATTCACACCATCAGGATCAGAGCTTTGTCCTTTTTCGGCCATGTATCTAATTGCAGAAACTGGTCGAATATAATCGTACCATCCTTTGATACCCCATGCGCTTACTGCACAGTCGTGCATAGCACCACCCATAATAAGGTAAGACTTCACATCCCATTCCAAGTTGCTCAATACTTCTCCAGTACCTTCCCACTTGTGGTCAAAGTCTGGGTGATCAGAAACATAGTTCAACAAAGTAAACCAGTGTCCCGGAGGTGTTTCAGAATCTGGACCATCTGCCCAAAATTCAGCTAGGATACGACCATAGTCTCCACGTGGAATCACGTGCGGCTCATAAGGTGCACCGGTAGCTGGGTTTAAGTCCCAACCTTCTCCAATATCACCACCTTCCATCCAATCGTAGAATGTATCGTACTCTTCATAAGTAGCAGGAAATTCTGAAATATTTCCCAAAGCTCCTGGAGAGATATCGACCATAACACCGTCGTCCGGATCCAAATGAGATGACCAAGTCGCCGTCAATGTGAAACCCCACTTGTATGCGTCTTCTAAACCAGTTTGCACAAGCGGATCAAGGTAAGGAGGATCAGAGGGATCATGGTAAACAATGTACTGCTCACCTTCTCGGTAGAAAAATGTTTTATCTAAATCAGTAAGGGCAAATGGAACAACGTTTCCCCACTCAGGTCCTAAGAAATCTGGAATTTCGTTCAATACATTGCCTGCTTGATCCACAAAAGTGGTGATATTTAACTGCTGCCAACGGTTGGGATCTAAGAGATCGGGATTCCCATAATCATCCATCACCAGCCAAGGGTTGGTGGTCAGGTAATAATTGTTTGCGTAGTCATTCTCTTCATTTGAACCGTCATCAAGTCCGAACTCGATCATGTGCATTGCGATGTAATTTCCCAGTGCCGCTGGGGAGCCATCCGAATAATCTGTTGATACAAAGTCTATGTCATAACCCAAGTCATCCATCAAATTATTGAAACGATCTTGGCTAATGGCTGCACCAGGTGAATTTGCAAATCGATGGGAGAGCAATTGGTAGGCCGCATAACTCAAAGCCTCTTCTTGAGCCAAAACAGCAACTTCATTTTCGGGAACGACAATTCCAGTAAAAGGAACATCGTAACCATCTAGCGAGCTTCCTAAGAATATAGGCTTTGCTTCGTTGTCAAATGCTGCCCATGAATCATAGACAACAGTTGATAAATGCCACAGATTTCTAGCATGAATTGTTGGTCGTGCATAGTCATCTCGAATTGCCTCTAGCATGACTTCTGACCATTCCCGCGCCACCGAGTGATCTTGAGCGAAAGTTGGTGAGTAAAAACTAAGCAAGCCAGTCATTAACAAAAGCCAACGACCTCTCAAGGAGAGTAAGTAAATTGTTTTCATTCAAATAAGATTAAGTGCCGGTTTTCTTCGAAACTTCTTTCGAAGAAGTCATGGGTGTTAGTTGTTCTATCAAATGTACGGAATTGAGTGCGCTTTTTTCTACTAATGATCATCGCGTTATAGGAACTCCGAGAAATTAGGAAATCAAGCGCTGCAGGTTTTATTGCTGAGAAATGCTTTCTTTCTTGTTTCTCTTAGTCCATAATTATACTGCCCTTAATGTTCCTGTCATCACGGACCAAAAAAATGCCCGAGCCTAAAAAGCCAAGATCAATGCGGTTTGCACCCTTGTTAACTCTACATCGATACAGACGTTTGCCTTGTGCATTATAAAAATCTAAATGTGAATCTCTCATGCTTTCGAAATGAACCAGGCCTGAAGTAGGATTGGGGAAGATGACCAACTTTGACACATCTTCTTGCTCCTGGATGCCGATGTCTAGATTGTTGATTAAAATCATATTGGCATGTTCGATTTCACCGCTCAGCATATCTACGTATTCCACCTCAATGGGCTGGGCAAAATCACCCGTTGGATAGCACATCACCGAAAAGCGCTCACCCGGATAGATTTCGAGATCATTTGTAGTAATTTCCTGAGGCAACACACGTCCATCCGACATATAAACTACGGCATTTAGTGCGCTTGGGAAGTGCATTTGAATCTTGGAATACGCCATGCTACCCAATCGTAAAGCAATCGAATCTCCTGCGTGGGCGGCTATCGTTTGGCTAGGATCGCTGGTAATCATCTCCCCTTGCAGACCGTTGACCATAAAATAATCCGGATCGATATCATGGAAGGGAAATGCGGCAGTTGGCACGTCATTGACGGCAACTTCTAAATCTGAAAAGAGGAAGGCGTACTCGTTGCTAAAGCCTGGGCCTCCGGCAAATAAAACGGGGGTTTGCTCGTGTACTATAATCATTCCGTACATACCCATAGTTAGGTGCAAAGTCGTTGTAACGTGGCAATGGTATAGATAAGTCCCGGGCTCGGTCGCGGTAAAAGTATAGGTACCCGATTGGTTTTGAAACACCTGAAAAGATGTGGAAGGAACGCCGTCATTTGCCTGGTTGACATCCATCCCGTGGAGATGAATGGTATGCGCCTCGGCGGAAACATTGTTAAAACTAAGTTCGACATCATCTCCTACTTCCAACTCAATCAGGGGAGCCGGCATTTCGAGTCCGCCACCTG
>JBLHIB010000147.1:0-7344 GCA_047615865.1 Gammaproteobacteria bacterium | reverse complement strand
AGGTTTTTCATTTTTAATGTGTGGCAACAACTGTATATGTGTATTGCACAATACGTGCTAATATGTGTATTGCACATATACCTTTTGTAGAACCAACTAATCTATTGATATTATATGGGAAATGGATTGAACTTAAGCTTTATCATCTATATGAAAAGTACAAAACACTAGAACACTCGAAAGAAAGAACGAAAGCAAAACCACATACAGAAGTTAAGCACGCCTGATTCACAGCAATTTACAACCTCAAAGCACTGCGTCTAAACTCTACTAAAAGCCTACGAAATTCTTCACATATAGAAAAACGTAGCCGTAAGTTTATCCGGATAATAATACGGTTATCGATATTGACAGGTATTGGACGTTGTGGGGTGATGGTATTCTCCGAGTTCTAGACCGGCATGCTCCTTTCAAATCGTAAAACTTGTGGCCACGGTCTAAATGCCAGACTGAGGCTTGTCCACCTCAACAACATCCCCCAAGCCACAACCAAAGCTCAACGCATACCCCATAGTTAATCATTTGCGCGCAGCGCTGCGCCATTTTAATATCCTGATGGGGAAATGACTACATGAGGGTGAATCAATCCTCCAGAGTGACCTTTTTAATGACATGTCCATCGCTATAGATATACAACAAGGCTCCTTTGGTGGTTTCATCTACTTTTCGGCCCAGTAGGTCCGTGATCATAATGAGTTTGACTCCATGGATGCGAGCGTACTCCTCTAGTTCAACCGTTTCGCAGAGATCCCCTATTCCATCTCCATCTGAATCTAGCTGATCGGGGTTGTAAATGGTTGGACAGTTGTCCAGCTCATCGCAGAACAGATCCAAATCTTGATCGTTCAAACAATTTCCGAAGCAGTCGTAATACTCTTCCGCGAGGACGCATGAGCCGTCATCATATATTGACTCTGAATTAAAATTACACGCCTCTGGGTTCATGCAGCCTGCAATGCAGTTTCCAAGGATGTTTTCGTCGATCCATGCCATTCGATCCAAAGTCCATGTGCGAAGAAAACCAATTTCCTCTTCCACCGTCTCTCCCACGAAATAGTTGGGCCAAACATAATTGCCCATTGAATTCCATCGCATGTAGTTTCTAATGTGCGCATCGGCAAGTAAGGTTTCCAACGAATCAATCACGAAAATCACGCTATCATTGGACCATGGGCCAGTTCGAAAATCGGTCCATCGGCATTTTAGCTGGTTTCGATATAGCGAATCTTCCAGCAAACGTTCAAACCAAAAGGGGTTGTTGTCGCCACATCCCGTGCTTACCTCCCAATCTGTGGTAATTCCTCCTTCGCAGTAGTTGGCATTACCAAATGCCAAATTATAGTCCCACCAAGGCCCCATGTGGATATCACTGTCGTTGGAATCCTTGTCTTTGTAGAAGAAAGTACTCAATCGGTAACCGTCAATGTTCTTTGATAGCTCATTCATGAGGTACATATCCATAAAAGACTCCTCATTGATGAACGGTGCATACCCCAACACTGGATCGCTAAAATCGGGACCAGCCAGGGCATCCTCAAAAGCGGTAATGTGGTCTTGGATGTACTCTTCTTGTTGCGATGTAATCACATCGATCTCTGGCTTGTGACGTTGTATGTTAAGAGCTCCTCCACCTATGTTGTCGTAGGCAGAAGTCCAGGCTCCATTGGACTCACCAGTCCCATGGTCTATTTTCAAAATATACCCGCCAGTCAGTTCGTCTCCTTCATTGTCCACTGGCAAAAGTGTAGCAATATCAACGCGGTTCTCATCGATTTTGATGTTTTCCATGAGCACATAAATTCCGCGGTAGTCCCCATTGATGAACAGTTCGATATGTTTGGTGCGCGGAGTGTAACGTCCTATTCTTCGTCCCAGATCGAAGGTGAGTACATTTCGCATATGTGTCTTGTCGCTATAGGGACCGTGCAAGATCCAATCGTTCTCTTGTGGCATACCCAGAAGTGATACATTGTTATTCATACCCAACGAGTCCTGTGTTTCGAAGGCATATGATTTCTTCGGAAAGCCTTGTGATGAAGAGCCTCTATACTCGATAGCGATCAGACCGTCGTACTTGTTGAAGGGGTCATTTGTATTGTTTAGACTGTCGACATTATTGATGAGCCCCATGCTCGCCGTAATTCTAGGATCATCTGCTATTTCTTCATCGAACGTATTGATCATCATGATGGGCAAGTTGCTCTCTTCAAAAACAAAGCACGAACCGTCATCGACATTGCTCCACGGATTGTAGTTCAATGCTTCGGGATCGGTACAACCTTCGATTTCACAGCCGTCGCCAGCACCAAATAAAATCACTTCCTCATAACCACCGGTAAGCTCACCGGCCACAATGATTTCATTATCCTCGTTTTCCAAAATAAAACTACCACCGTTCCAGCCATCACCGTAGGAATCGATCATATAAAACTCATAGCATCCATCAACTAAACAAACATTGAATTCATAGGTCTGATTGTCATCAAAACCCGTTTCTAAATAAAATACTTGTCCGAATGTATTTCGTATTTCCCAACTAACTTCTTCACCCCATGCGGCCGTTTCAAGCTCAAGCTCATATTCTGTTCCTATTCCATCGCAATTTGATATAGGTGGAAGGAACCAGTCGGGCGTCTCATTGTAAATCACATCGGCTGTGGACAATCCAACGCTTAAAAAAGGAAGAGCACTCAAGTCAGATGAATTTATAGTGACATTGTGGACCTCAACAGCGAGAACATTCATTCCCTCCTGCAATAGCTCTAGCTCGTCATTTAGCTCAAATTCATCAGGATAACCACCGGTGTACAATACAGCTTCATGATCCATGTCTAGCTCTATATCCCAGTCGGGAGTATCACCTGGAGTACCTACGTTGGCTCTAGCAATTTCAACACCATTGAGATAAGCAACGAATCCATCATCATAGTCCATATTGAAGATCATTTCTTCAACATCATTTAGATCGACAATTTCAAACGCTTTTCTGAGGTATATTGAAGGTGTTGCTGGAAAGGTCGTGGCATCATCACCATCGCCGTAACCAAAGCCTCCATTTCCTGTGCTCCAAAAAGAATCATTGTAATCCAGCTGTTTCCAATTGGCATTTGGTTGGCCCAATGGAAGCAAATAGCTCCATTCCTGCTCGGCAAGAACGACGCTCTCCCAGTGATCTACCTCATCTTGGGCAATGGACACAAACGGAAAAATCAAAGAAAATAAAAAGGTGCAAAAGGCAATTCTCATGGGATAAATTTAACCAATCCTCAGAACAGTTGAGCGCTACGAGACTAAAGCAGACCTAAAAAGAGCAAGAGATCGGTTATATTGACCACTCCATCGCCGTTTAAATCGTTGTCTCCACAATCCTCTAAACATCCTATTCCTCCAAGTAAAAGGAGCAAATCAGCAATGTTGATCTCTCCGTCGGATGTTAGGTCTCCCGGTGCGTATTGACAATCCCACAAGACAGTGGCCTCAGAAGAATAATTTTCAGCCGCTGGATCTGTGCAACCGAGAATAAGTCCGCTTGGCGAGCCAAACTCTAGGCCAATAACAGCAGTAGGTTCTTGGTAATTCTGTGACCAGTTATAATCAGAAAAATAATCGATATTCAAAGTTCCCCAGACATTTCCTTTGGTTGTAAACTGACCAACTAACATCTTGTTATCTACAAGTGGAAATAAATCCTGATTAAATTCTAGATGATGAAAGGAAATAACCGCACCTCCTATTGAATCATTCATAAACAAATTGTCACCCGTTTCAAACTGTTCGGCCCAATCAGGCAGCCCTCCCAATGTTAAGGCTGAAGACCCGTTGGAGTCTTCAAATCCCAAGGCTAAGTATGAATCAAATACAAGTTCTGGAAAAACAGAAAAGAATGCTGGGTTAATATTTGAACTTGTAGACCCACCAAAAGGGGATTGATAAAACGAAGAGTCTGTGCTTATTTCCATTGGAAAATCCTCATCTCCCCATATAATGTAAGCAAGATCCATATCATTTGGAAAGTGCAAGAATAATCTATAAGTATTGTAACCAGCTAGATCTGTATTGCCAACAAGACCATCATGTTGGGCTACCAATTCTAAGGAGCTAGTAACTTGACTTGTCGCAATTGAAGCAACAAACAGCGCTAAAAGGGATAGTATACTTCTCATAGCGATCATTGAGGACATAGATGACCTAATTGAGGCAGAAGAAGCCTTAAATCCTGAATGTCTACGGTAGTATCTTCGTTGAAATCTGCTCCTTGGCAGCCTTCAGTTGTATACGTTGCAAACGAAGCGAGAAATTGGAGGAAGTCGTTATCGATGCTTGTATACCCATCCTCATCAAAATCCCAAGGACAACTATCGTCGCAGGTCACCGCATTTGATTGATCCATTGTAGGAAGATTGGAGGGGTCCTGTGCGGAGCTTTGTCCAGAAAAATCAAGCACTGCAAACATTAACACAGCCAGAGCTGAGAAATTCTTCATAGTGCTAATTTAATGATTTGGTAGTTTGTAAGTCATAAAGATAAAGCAATTTCCTTACTTACACTGACGAGTTAGGAATCATTCTTGAATAACACGAATTCACCAGTGAAAACTCTACTGTGCTAAATCTAGGCTAGTTTACAAGCCGCAGACCGCGCCAGGGACATATGATAATCCTCATTATACACAAACTCAAAAATTGCCTTGCGCTAAATAAATTTGTTTGGTTCTACCTTAGTAAAACAATACGCCGGGTATCCAATAACCTCGCATTCTAACTTATATGAACGATATACAAACCTCCTCTTGAGCTATCCAGGGAAAACGAAGATTTACGATTTCCAGTAGATTGTTCAACGTAGACTCTTTCTCCGAGGGAATTGAATATTTCAATAGTTACAGACTCGGTTGCTGAAGTCTCAATGAAAAAGGTTCCTCAGTCGGATTTGGGTAGAGTAATCCTTGATTCGACGCTTCGTTTTCTCCTAGTTCAATGATAATCACCTCCACACATTCCGAAGTCGCCTCACAGCCATCTAGCGATATAGACACCGCATGGCTTCCACTTTCTTCGGCCTCGACTATCTAGTTAGTTTCACCCGCAATCTCCTGGTTTCCATCATTGCAATCGATCCATTGGTATACAGCTTCTTGCTGCTCGGCCTCGATGGTTGGGGCCTAGGGTTGTATCGCTGTTAATCTCCGTGAAAGTCAAGTTGACCACAACTGTAATGTCGCATCAGAACAACCAAGTGCAAAATAGGCAAGGATCGCGAAAACGGATATGAATGTAAGAACAGTTCGTTTCATGATGTATCTGCTTTTAGTTAGTGACAGCAATTTAACACCCAACGATCAATCGAGCAGGCTTTCAATGTAAATTGATGTAAGGGATTGTTAAGGGAAGTTTACGTGGCAAGGCCAAAGGAATCTAAAGCGTCATTCATTTAGAAGCGGACATCTGTAAAAACATGATCAATCGTATTTTTTATTGATTTAAGAATCCACCAGATGGAGATCTAAACGAAGCTTAAAAATCGCGCCTAAAAGGGTGCCAATAGAGATCTGATAAAGCCTCTACTCAGCCAATCTAAACTGGACAACTTTCTTAATCGATCCATCATCGAACATATAAATCAACAAACCGGTCGCTGTGTTCATGTCAACTTGACGTCCTGCCGTGTCAACAACCTTTATCAGCCGGCGAAAACCGTCACAGTCATGCAGCAAGGAAACTTCGTTGTCACACGAATTACCAATACCATCGCCATCACAATCTTCCTGACCTGGATTGTAATTTAGAACGCAGTTATCGATTTGATCACATAAACCATCATTGTCGGCATCTAGTAGACAGTTCCCATCACAATCGTAATACTCAATAGTAAACTCACAAAACCCATCATCTATGTTGGCACCTGGCATATAATTGCAAGCATGCATATCGGTGCAGCCTACCAAACAGGATTGTCCATTGAGTTCTTCATCCATCCATGCCAATCGTTGGAAGGTCCAATTTTTGAGGTAGTCCACTTCTTCTTCGTAGGTGTCTCCGACAAAATAATTGGGCCACACATTTGAGCCCAAAGAAACCCATCTTGCGAAATTTCGCCCAGCAGCTTCTTCTAAGTGGTTCTCTAAAGAATCAATGAGAGATTCAAATTCATCGTCGCTCCAAACTGTTGCACGGCGGTGTTCCCAAGTGCAAGCCAATTGATTGGCATACAGTGAATCTTCTAACATTCTTTCGAACCAAAATGGATTGTTCTGGTAGCAAGAGCCGCCTTCTACCTCCCACCCTTCAGGATTGAAGGCCTCACAAAAATTGCAATTGGCAAAAGCTAGGTTAAAATCCCACCAAGGACCCATGATCAACCGGCCTCCATCTGAATCTTTTCGCTTGTGGAAAAAAGTGCTCAGCCTATAACCATCGACATTTCTAGAAAACTCATTGACGAAGTACTGGTCGATAAAAGAAGCCACTTCCACATAGTTTCTGAAGCCGTTCAATCCATCATCGAAGTTATCCGCCGCCAAAGCGTCTTCAAACTCGCTTACATATTCACGGATGTAGTCCTTTTGAACTTGCTCCATTTCCTCGGCCTCAGGCTTGTGATACCTCACTTTCAATTCTTGACCGCCCAATGCCGGATAATCTGATGGCCAACTACCATTGAATTCCCCTGTATTTCTATCGATCTTTAAGATATAACCTCCTGTGAGCTCGTCTCCTTCAATATCATCATCCTTCAGTTTAGCAATATCCACCCGATTCTTGTCGCGCTTAATGCTTTCAAGCAACAAATACACTCCACTGTATCGATCATCGATTATCAACTCGCAAAACCGTCCGCGGGGTGTGTACCGTCCAATCTTCCTTCCCAGTTCAGAGACTATAGCATTGCGCATCAGCGTTTTATCCGAATAAGGTCCGTGTAAAACCCAATCATTCTCTTCTGGCATACCCAGCAAAGAGACATTGTTGTTTTCCCCTTCGTCATCTTGTGTCTCAAAGCCATAGGACTTCTTCATGAAGGTTTGAGATGAAGACCCTCTGATTTCAATGGATATCTGACCGTCATAATCGGTAAAAAAATCATCTACATGATTCTCTCCGCCAGTATTGTTAACGACGCCCATATGGGCCACAACGCGGGGATCATCACTTATACCCTCGCCGTACGTAGATATGAATACAAGAGGCAAAGATGATGTTTCAAGCATTAGACAACTACCATCATCAGTATTGGCGTAGGGATTGTAATTTACTGCCGAGAACTCTGTACAGCCTTGAACAAGGCAGTCCTCATTTGTTGAGAACTCAATTTCTCCATATTCTCCATGTTCCAAACTACATCGAA
>JBLHIB010000146.1:0-7369 GCA_047615865.1 Gammaproteobacteria bacterium | reverse complement strand
TTACGTTAAATTCATGCGTGTCAAAGAAATTTTGGACAGTAAACCGCTCGTGAGGGACGATCTCCCAAAAAGATACATTCTTACACTAAGCAATTTACTTAGAATTCAAATCGATACTGGAAGGATTAATGAAGCGTTGGAAATGATTCAAATGATGAGGAAGGTTTCTAAAAAGACCGCCTTCTCTTCCGAAGATATCGCATTGCGGGTTTTTAAATCCACCTATCTCGCGGAGATGCGTATCTATGAGAAAAAGGGTGAATATGAAAAAGCTATTAGTAACATAGATATTGTTGTAAATGGCTTGGATATAAATGAAGGTAGGATGAATAAGGAGCAGGAGCTTCTTTTTTTGAACACCATATCGACCGTTTATTTTGGGGCAGGACGTTATAAGGAATCTCTGCAATGGCTCAACCGGGTATTGAATGACAATGAACCCAACTTGAGACAAGATCTTTATAGTTATGCCCGACTCTTCAATTTGGTGGTCCATTTCGAGCTTGGCAATTACGACCTGCTCGAATACATTATTAAATCAACTACCAGATATTTAAGCAAGCGTGAACGTGACCATGACTTAGAAGTGGTGATCTTAAACTATATGAAACGATTGGTGCGCGGTACGCAAAACTCCGATTTGCACGAGATTTTTGTTGAATTTAAAGAGGAGCTATCGGCACAACTTAGCCGTCAAAATGACGAAATCATTTTGGACCACTTCAATTTTATCATCTGGATAGACAGCAAGTTGAAAGGAATTCCATTTGATCAAGCTACCAAAGAGCAATATGAAATAACAATAGCTGAGGCATAAAAAAAGGTCGCTGATTAGCGACCTTTTTTATTATGGTAAATAGACTATCAGCTGTCTTTTTTATCGAGCACAATAAATTCACTTCGACGGTTTTCTTGGTGTTCTGTCTCAGAACACTCTACGCCTTCAAAGCACTTGTTGAACGGCTGGTTCTCACCGAACCCTTTACTGCTCAAATTTGTTTTTTCTACACCTGCTTTTACTAAGTAATTGACTACTGATTGAGCACGTTGATTTGACAAATTCATGTTGTAAGAATCACCACCTCTCGAATCTGCATGAGAGTGAATTTCAATTTTCACACTTGGATTGTCTTTTAACAGTTTTGCTAGTTTATCTAAGGAAGGTTGGGCGCTAGGACTGATATCGGATTTGTCGTAGTCATAGTATATGCCACCAATTTCGTAAACCTTTGCTGCTGTTGCAGATCCATCTTTAGGAACGCCACTTCCTGTTCCTGATTCACTAGCAACGATTTCGTCAATTTCGAATAAAAGAATAATGTCTTTTTCAATTCTACTTCGATTTGTTTCAAACTCTTCGGACAGAGTGAAAAAACCTGCTTTCTCACCTATCACCTTGTACTTCTTTTCAGGAAGCAGACTGAACCTGAAGGCACCTGTTTCATCTGTTGTAAAAATAGCCGTATCACCGTCAGTGAAGTTGATTAGTGTGATTGTTACTTCCTCTATTGGAAGATTATTTGCCACCTTTTTAGCAATTCCCCTTAAGACGAAGATGGCTGGTATTCTTTGGTATTCGTAGATCATGTCTACGCCTGACCGGTTTGAGGACACAAAACCTGTCGTATCGTCATCATTAACCAAAATCGCGAAATCATCTCTGCTTGAGTTGAGAGGATAAGCTAAGTTGATTGGGCTAGACCATACGCCTGCGATTTGTTCCGATACGAAAACGTCAAGACCACCAAGAGTGCGATGACCTTCACTAGAAAAGTAGAGTTTACCACTCTTATCTGCATGAGGAAACACCTCGTTTCCAGGAGTATTGATAGAGGAGCCTAGATTAACTGGCTGAGACCATGTATTTCCATCATGTGTGGACTTATACAAATCCGATCCACCATAACCACCTGGCATATCGCTAGAGAAATAGAGTGTGTTTTCATCAGCCGACAAGGATGGGTGGCCTATGCTGTATTCTACATTGTTAAATGGGAGCTTCACTGGTTCTGACCAAGCACCATCTTCTTTTTTGCTTGTGTAAAGGAAGAATTGATTCTCGTTACTTTCATTTAAGAGTCTCTTCTTCTCATTCCTCATGGCAGATCTCGTGTAGATAATTGTATTTTGATCTTTACTAAAGGTGGCCGAGCCATCGTGAAAAGGGCCATTCAAATTTTCATCAAATGTCACAGGGATCTCCCAATTTCCGTCTGCATCTTTTTCAAGATAAAACATATCGAGAAAGGAATATCCAGTCCAAGGGTTAGCTGATTTAGCGCTTATAATCTCAGTTTCTCCAGACACAACAATTCCATTTCCATATCTCGACGGTCCATAAACGGAAACCAAAAAATCCAGCGGTAAATCATTCAGAATATATGCTGATGTATCTTCTTTTAGTTCATTGATATTATCAATTGAAGCGAGAAGATCTGATGCAAGAATATCTGTAGGATTCTCTTTTAGATAGCTTTGTAGATAACTCTTGGCTTCTTCGTACTTCTTGTTTTTCATGAGCACCTGCGCGAAATGAAGCTGTCGGCCCACTGGTAAACCAATGGAATCAGCGACTTCTTGATAATACCCTTCAGACGCTATTGAGTTGTTCTGCAGTCTATGAGCATCGGCAAGTTTGAGCTTAAGGTCTATGTTTTCTGGCTGCCCATTCAAGGCTTTTTCGTAGTCCTTAACAGCTTGAGAATACCTGAGATTGTCAACAGCCTTGTCGCCAGATTTTATCAATGCGTTGGAACATGCAGAGAACAAGGCGACAAAAACGATTGCCACAATTGCATTTTTAAGTGAGATAGAATTTTTCATCTTTTAAAAGTATCGAGGAGATTTTGTTTTAATTGGGTCGCGGCCAAATTTATAACTTAACATGAACTCATGAGAACCTGAGCTATAGTCTCCTATAGCTGTAGTTGTAAAATCATAAGCGTATCCAATTCTCAAGTCGTTTCCGACGTTGTATTCCAATAGTCCAATTACAGCATCTCCTGTGCGGTAAGATGCTCCAACCCAAAACGTGTTTTTGATCAATAGGTTACAGTTTATATCAGCCTGCACTGGTGACCCATTTAAGTAGCGAAGTAAGAATGACGGTTTCACTGCAAAGTCGGGATTAACATTCCAAACATATCCTGCAGTGAGGTAAGTGTGTGGATCAAAATACCGATCGCCTGAATTATTTATATTAAACCTAACATTATCATCAGCAGCAAAAATGGTTGGAACGCTCAAGCCAGCATACCAATATTTACTATAGTAATAAACTCCTGCTCCAAATTTCGGAACGAAAGCGTTGCTCACGTTTTCATTGAATACAGGATCGCCATCATCGATGACATACGTTTCTGAAAGGTTTGACGAGTAGTCCGAAAAACCAGCTCTTATACCAAAGCTCAACTTGTTCTTCCCGTCGGCATCTAACCAAAGATGATAGCTCCAATTTGCGAATACTTCCGTTTGTCGGGTATCACCAATTTGGTCATTGATAAAGGTCAGTCCAATACCCATTGTTTCATTGGCAATGGGACCATCTATCCCAAAAGTTTGGGTGGTTGGCGCTCCATCCAGTCCTGCCCATTGTGCTCGATAGAGTGCAGTTGCTTCTGCATAGGGATGTGATCCGCTGTAGGCAGGGTTGATAAATAAGCCATTAAACATGTACTGGCTTATCAATAATTCCTGCTGAGCATACGAGTAGATACCCGAAAACAGAAACACTGCGATGAATATTAGTTTCTTCATTGCTAAATTTTTTAACGCCTTAGTTCTAGGTAGCCTTTCAAATTATCTATTCCACTAAGCTCAACTACCACAAAGTAGGTTCCTTCAGAAAGCGCTTCTCCGCTTTCATTGGTTCCGAACCATTGTGTTGCATTTCGGTAGTTGTCTTCTTCGTAAACTATGTTTCCCCAACGGTTGAAAACGATGAGTTTGTTTTCAGGGAAGTCATCAAGGCCAAGTATTTCTAGACCATCATTGAATCCATCACCATTGGGAGAAATTCCATTTGGTAGTGCGATTGGTACAGGTTGTATCAACTCTACAGAATCAATTGCCGTACATTGGTTGGCATCAGTAATGGTCACAATGTACCAGCCTGCGTCTAGTCCAGTTTGATCACCTAGACCTGATGATGTATAATCATTTGGCCCAGCATAGCTGATTAGATAAGGAGAAGAACCGCCAAGGATATCAGGCTCACTGATAACTCCATCTGCCGATTCAAAACCCGTAAGGTTCAATCCATTGGAATAGACTACAACGTCTATTTCTTCAATTTCAAGTGGGCCTGGTTCTGATAGAGGATAACTTTCTGTGATAGAACAGCCGTTGGCGTCGACGGCTGTCAACGTATAGGTGCCTGCGAAAATATTCATGACGAAATCTCCTTCATCTGTGAAATCATCTGGTCCAGTCCATGAAAAATTAATGGGCTCTTCGCCTGTTAAAACTGAAATTTCAATCGCCCCATTGGAATCACCAAAGCAAGCTGGTGAAGTGAGTGAGGCAAACACTTCCAGATTGTTTGTAACGGTCAATTCAAAAGAAGCATTCAGTTCGCAACCATTCTCATCTGTGACCAAAAGGTCGTATACCCCTGGTCCAATTGCCACTATGTCTTGGCTGGTATCATCAGTATTCCACAAGTATTCGTATGGTGAAGTACCTCCTGAAACGGATACATCAATGATTCCTGTAAGGGTTTCGCAAATCGGGTTTGTAAGATTTGCGGTGATTGAAATGGGTGATGGATTAGTAAGGTTTTGCGCGCCACTTATTGAGCAACCATTGACATCGGTCAATGCGTACGTATAAGTCCCTGAAGGTAAATTGGAAATTGTGAAGTCATTTGATGTAAAATCATTTGGTCCTATCCATTGAATGTCAATCTCAGGACTGCCTCCTGAGAATGATACTGACAAACTACCTGTCAAGCTATCCGTGCAAAGTATCTCCGATAAAATTTCCAACTCGCCAGTGAGGCCATCAGTAGGCTCTGTGAGGGTAATATTAATTGTCTGTACGCAGCTATTCTCGTCGAGAATTATGAGTGTATACTCACCTGCAAAAAGATCTTCAATGTTCTGTTCTTCAGAAGTGAATCCATTGGGTCCGTTCCAATTGTACTCATAGGGTTCAGTGCCCCCAGTAACTATGGTAGAGATGCTTCCGTCATTCAAACCTGTGCAACTAATATTGTCGCCAGAAGGGAAAGATGATGCCGTTGCAGTTCCAAACAATGCCTCAGCAGGCTCAGTTAAGGTTATACTCAATGTGGCGAAGCAGCCATTCCCGTCAGTTACGACTAGGTTGTATATACCAGCTATTAAGTCTTGAAGGTCTTGATCAGCGGATACGAATCCATTCGGGCCGGTCCAACTAAAAGTTAGTCCATTTTCTCCTCCAAGAATAGAGGCTATGACTGATCCCGTATTGGCTCCAAAACAGCTTATCTCGAATCCACCACCAAAAACAGTAGATTCTAAGTTAATAGTTATTGGCGTCGGTGAAGTCAAGGTGACCGAGGCAGACTGAACACATCCATTAGCGTCTGTAGTCGTTACGGTATAAGTTCCTGGACATAGGTCAGCGAGATCTTCAGTAGTTGCACTAAAGCCTGGAGGTCCTGTCCACACAACATCAATGGGTGCTGCACCACCAGTGAAGCTCAAGTTGATACTTCCATCACAGGTGTTTCCGCAAGAGGTGTTGAAGCCATTCGGGTATTCAAATACGTCGAAGGTATATTCTATTCCAGGTGTTTCTGTTAGAGTGGTGCACTCGGTTGCAACACATTCATTGGCGTCTGTAATCGTTAAGCAGTATTCCCCAGAAAAAAGATTAATTGGATTTTCATCGGTAGACGCATATCCATCTGGTCCTGTCCAGCTATAGTCATAGTTGATAGTTCCTCCTGAAATGGTGCTGTTTATTTCCCCTGAATTATCACCGAAACAGGCAATGTTAAAGCCGTCAGTCTCGGGGCTGTTCAGAATTACAACGATCTCATTAGGTTCAATTATATCAATACAAAAAACCTCTGTGCAATCATTGAGATCAGTAATTTCAGCACAGTACGTGCCAGCAATCAATTCACTAATTGTGACACCCGACCCTGTAAAACCATCAGGGCCTGTCCAAGCAATTTGATAAACAGGAACTCCTCCTGATATGCTTATACTAGTCGCGCCGTCATCTCCTGCATTGCAAGAAACTGCAGTCGATGCGAACATCGCTGAAATTGGAGTGGGCTCTGTTAAAGTGATGCACTCGTTGGCTTCGCAGCCAAGATCATCGATTGCAGTAACGCAATATTCCCCAGCTTCAAGGTTTGACAAATCTTCATCCGTTGAGGTAAATCCATTGGGTCCCGTCCAGTTAATGGTTGGTAATCCGTTTGCGTTGAATAGAGTCAAATCAATACTGCCCGTGCTCTCGCCATTGCAAGCGATGTTAACCCCTCCTGGAAATATTGGAGTTTCGAATCCTAGTAGAAGCGCTTCAGGAAGATTGATTGTACCTGATTCTTGGGTAACACAATTATTGGCATCAGTAACGATGACTTGGTAACTACCATTGTCGAGGAATACGATCTCGGTCTCTTCGCCATTGCTCCAGTTGATCGAGTACGGTGGTACCCCACCTGAAACTTGAAGGTTGACTTCGGCCAATGTGCCATCTCCGCAATCTGGCATTGTGACGGCTCGATTTATGGACAAAGGTGCTGGTTCTTCAATGTCAAGACATTCGTTGAAGACACAACCATTGTCATCGGTCAATTCTAGGCAATATGTTCCTGGTGCGAGATTATTAATCTGTTCCAATGAAGACGAAAAGCCATCAGGACCTGACCAAATTAATGAGTAAGGTGTTGCTCCACCTTGAATACTGGCAGAAATGAATCCATTGGCGTTTCCAGCACAGTCTATTTCAAATCCACCTTCAAAAGAAGAGGTTGTGAACGTGACGGCTATTTCATCAGATTCTGAAACAGTAAAACAAGCTTCTCCTTCACAACCATTGTCATCAATCACCTGCACACAGTATGTTCCAACGAGTAAACCTGTAAGGTCTTCATCAGTCGAAGTAAAACCATTTGGTCCTGTCCAAGCGATGTCGAAAGGAGCAACGCCTGTAACGATATTGATGCTGACAGAACCATTGGAGCCGTCGAAGCAACCGACATCGGTAATTTCATCCAAATCAATTTGGACACCATCGGGCGCCATTATTTCTATACATTCAGTTTCGCTACATCCGCTGGCATCGGTTGCTGTTAGGCAGTATTCTCCTTCAGCTAGAAATGCGATGTCCTCATCAGTCGATGTGAATCCGTTAGGGCCGAGCCATAGAA
>JBLHIB010000145.1:0-7370 GCA_047615865.1 Gammaproteobacteria bacterium | reverse complement strand
TGTTGGCATTGTTGCATGTAATCGGTGTAACATCTGCTTCCAATTCAAGCTCAAGCGGTTCCATAACCTCAATATCCACAGATTGCTGGCAGCCTGAAATATCAGTCACTAAGACCGTATACATTCCGGCTTCTAAGTCGATAATATCTTCATCAACTGAGGTAAAAGCATTTGGCCCTGTCCATGAAAACGTATAATCAGGTGTTCCACCCAATACACTGATATTAATGGCTCCATCGGTATCTCCTCCGCAGCTTACATCTGTAACATCGTAAAGAATGGTAATGTCCAAAGGATCATTTAGTACAACGTCGTTTTCAATAAAACAACCAGCGTCATCTGTTACGAGAACGGTATATTGTCCTGGTTCAAGGTCGGCAATGTCTTCATCGATAGACACAAAAGAATTTGGGCCTGTCCAAGAAAATGTATAATCAGGCGTTCCACCAGAAATTGTAAGGTCAATTTGGCCATCATCCGCTCCCGCACAAGTAATTTCCGTAACATCAACTTGAACGTCTACTGGAGGCGCGAGATCGATGGTAATAGTTGTAGTGAATACACAATCGCTGCTGTCTGTAATTGTAAGGTCATAATCTCCTGGTTCCAAATCACTTATGTCTTCATCTGTTGAAGAAAAAGCGTTCGGTCCCACCCAAGAAACATCGTAATTCGGTGTTCCTCCAGAAATTTCTATATCAATTGCTGCATCATCTGCGCTGCTGCAAGAAACTGGTGTAATGGTTATATCGGCTAGAATTTCTTCGGGCTCATCGATTGCAATATCTCCTTCGAGGATACAATCATTTTCATCAGTAATTATAAAGTGATAGTCTCCGGCTTCAAGGTTAATGATTGACTCATCTGTTCCGGAAAAAGCATTTGGGCCTGTCCAGACTACATCATAAAGCGGTGCTCCACCAGAAATATTCAAATCAATTGATCCATCGGCATCCGCTGGACAAGAGACATGAGCGATATCTAGCAATACTTCCAAGAGCTCAGGTTCATCTACAGCAACAGAGATAGACAGTATACAATTGTTTTGATCGGTCAGTTCCAGCTCATAGTCTCCTGCAAATAAATCGATCAGATCTTCATCAGCCGAGTTAAACCCACTTGGGCCCGTCCATGCAAAATCATAGGCTAGCATTCCGCCAGTAACCGTAATGCTTATCGTTCCATCATTGAAACCACCACAACTTACATCTTGAACATCGTCAATAACAATATCGATAGCTGGTTCTTCAATGATTTGGAAAGTTGTGTCTATGGAGCATCCTTCCGGGTCAGTTACAGTAAGATCGTAGGTACCGGCAAGTTGTCCGCTAATGCTATTTCCTGTCTCTCCAGTAGACCAATCAAAATCATATGGTCCACCATTTCCTCCCGAGGGATTGGAAATCGCAGAACCAGTATTTGACCCATTGCAAAGAACATCAGTAATATCAATATTGGCATAAAGAGGGACAATCACCATGACGAAAGTAGAATCGAAGGCGCAACCATTTTGGTCGATAACATTCAAGGTGTTTCCACCTTCGCACAGCATCGTTGACGACTGCGATAATTCTCCTGTGGACCATACAAAGTCATAGCCAGGAGCTCCACCAATAATGAAAGGCATACCTGTGCCATTGCATAGGCCCTCGCAAGAAGGCGGCGACGAAGTAAAACTAACGACCGTAATTTGTGTTGGTTCTGCTAATTGAACATTGTCCACACATATAATTTCTTGTCCCAAATCCGTGACTAGGATAGTATATGTTCCAGCACCGAGGTTTGGATACGTTTGCGCAAATCCAGGAGAATCACCACCAATCCATTGAAAAGTAAATGGTCCCACACCACCTGAAACATTGACGAACGTTTCTCCGTCATCAGCACCGTTGCAACTTATGTCTTCTCCGTTGAAATTGGTGAGGACTATCGCTTCAATTGTAAAAGGTATTTCGCCCTCTCCCGTGCCGCAACTGGCGGTTCGGTTGCCAGCAAACTCCAATTCGAGTCCGCCATGAGAAGTGGTATTGTCTTCGTTGTTGGCGACCGCATGAGAATTGTGTTGATTGATGTGTATTTGGTCTCCCACTTGAACGCTTCCATTGAAAAACAAGCTTGTTTCACTTGCGTTCCAATTGGCAGGTCCGCTTGGATTGAATTCAAAATCACCAGCGACAAGCGCAAATCCATTTTGATCAAAAGACGGAATGTCAAAATACAGATCACTTTTTGTGAGTAGGTGTCCTGACAAATCAATGGTGCCAGATCCTTCGATCCTCAAAGGATGTTTGAGGACATTTTTACCAAAGTTCAGCTCGACAGCCTCGTGGGCCGAAATGACAATAGGTCCGTGGAAATCAAGGACGCAATCATCGGTAAAGCGAACATTGCCGTTGAAATTGGTAGCTTCTTCCGTTTGGAAATCAAACAGTAGGGGTTGCGACGATAAGACTATCAAATCTCCGCAAGTTAGACCTTGTGCGATGTGAATTTCACCACTAGACGAAAAGCTGTTGCTGTCAAAGACAACATTCGATTGGGCATTAGGGATTGAGGCACCTCCATCTCCACCAGACGTTTCCGACCAATGTGAGGAATCATGCCAATCTCCTGAATTTCCAATCCAGAATCGCGTCTGCGCTTGAGATACTAGGGTGAATCCAAGAAGCAGTGCACAGGTAACTATGTGAATTATTTTAACCAATTTGCTTGGTATTGAGTATAGGGGTTAGTGTCCGATACGCAAGCTTGGTTAATTAGGTTACAGAACTGTTTAGTTATAGGCAGCACAAGGAATTTGTCGCGAGTCGCCATCAGGGCACGCGGTAATCCCAAGTATAATTTCGTGTGAGTGTGTACCTCCGAATCTCATTTTAGACAATGTTAGGTCATAAGCATAGGCCAAAGTTACATACCTGAACATGTCTATTTGCATCAATCCAGATATTCCATTGCCAGATCTAAATCCAACACCCATCTGGAATTTCCTTTTAAAGTCGATCATAGCCTGAATGTCCAGGCCAACTTTCGAGGCTCGCACATATTTGAATTGGACGGCTGGTTTGAAATCGAAGTCATCATTGAGTTCAATAATTTTACCTGCAGTAAGTTCAAAATGGGTATTGGTTTTACTTTCTTCCCCCATACCATCAATTTGGTTTGAGATCAGGTTACGGATGGAGAAACCCAGGTAGCGGTCATTTTTGTACAACCAGAACCCAAGATTTATTTGAGGAAATATGAACTGTTGAGCCATTGCTCCAATCAATGCGTCATCTGCGCCCACATTGTCTACAACAGCCAGTTCGGCGAAGTCGAAACGGTATTGATATAGACCAGCGGCCAAACCAGCGCTCAACATGTACTTCGAAGAAATTCTCATGTGGTAGGCATAGGCCAGATGAGCAGCGGTATAGCTAAATCGGCCAGCACCGTCGGTCTCAACCATTCCTCCCAAACCGTGAAAATTATACTTCCCTTTTTTCTTTCCGAGGTTGCCATGAATATTGGCAAAAGCTGTTGAGGGAGAACCGGGTATGCCTGTCCATTGTTTGCGGTATCCGATTTTCAAGTCCAGACAAGCTGCACTACCTGCAACGGCAGGATTCAACATGAAGTAATTGGTGATGAAGTGCGAATACTGGGGCAGTTGTTGGCCTTTCGCGATAAACGCAAATCCCAAAACACAGGCAACAATTATCAATCTCCTCATATCAGTTTATCAACGAAATAAAACCTATTACCGGCTTGGTGTTTACGTCCAGCGAATTCAATTCGATAGTGTAGTAATACGTTCCTGTGGGCATAAATTTTCCCTTGTTGTTCTTTGTGCCATCCCAAGGCTCCGTGTATCCGATCGACTTGAAGACTAACTGTCCCCAGCGATCGTAAATATTTACTTGCGCTTGCTCAAATTGAGTAATTCCTCCTATTTCCCAAACATCATTGGCGCCATCACCATTGGGTGTAAACGCATCATAAATATCAAGTGGCGGACCTACGAAAATGGTCACTAAATCAGTTACCTCACATCCTCCAATGAATCCAGTAACTGTATATGTGATTGTCTCTTCAGGAAAGGTGGTCGGATTTGGAATTGAGATATCATCAAGAAAAGAAGGTGGATCCCAAGAGTATCCAACGAATTCATCTCCACCTATTGTACTAAACGTGTATGACTCACCAAGGGCAATCTGATCGTCACAACAAGCATTGATATCAACCGCCTCACCTTCGATGCTCAGATCATAGCCACAATCTACCTGACCTATTGGCTGGTTATTGCCGACTAAAATCATGTATGTTGTGTTCGGATCAAGATCTTCCAATTCGATTTGCATGGCTGTAGTATCACTGGAACAGTTGATGCCATTACCATCGGGCGAAGAAAAGCTATTGAACACATCGCTGCAATTGCCAATAATCTGATTATTGACTGGATCCCAAAGGCTCTGGTCAAATGCTACGACCATAGCGTACAAAGTATCAGAGGCTGTTTGTCCAGGACAATCAATATTCTGAACATCTATGATCACACCTCCTGTATTGGTCGCGTTGTTGTTTGTGGTAAAGAAATACACACTTGTGTTCTGCGTATCAAGGCAATTTGAAGAAACTTGATTGCCTGTATTAGGCTCCTCATCGCTCAAAGTAGACTCGGCACATAGCTGCGTCGGGTTGCAGTTTTGTCCATAGACATCACTTGTGGTAATGCCTACAGCAATTACTAAAACTAGAAACTTTACGATAAATCTCATCTTCTTTTCCAAAAAATGCCCCCCTTTGGTTCAACCAATAAAGTTAGTCCATCCCTACAGTCAGCAGTGTTAAAAAGGTATTGTTTTTCACACATCTGTGTGCATAAGCAACGTGCCATTGCTCATATTTAGTGCGCCAGTCAAACGCAGCCCTTCGCTCTATCCAAATTCTCATTCTCAATTGCATTATATTTGCATCATGTACAAGGCAAAAGTTAACGGCGATCGTGAATTTGATGTAAACCTGGATCCAAGTGGTACCAGTGGAACACTCAATGGAAACCCTTTTGAAATGGATTGTATTCGTACTTCGGATGGCAGCTACCATGTTATCAAAGACCACAAATCATACGTTGTTGAACTGCTTCCTGTCGAAGACAAAAAACACATCATCAAAATCAACGGTGTTGAATACGATGTTGAACTACGCGACAAATATGACGAGCTACTAAAAAGTCTTGGTATGGAAGGTCTAGGCGACACCGCTCACAAGGATTTAAAAGCTCCTATGCCAGGATTAGTGCTTGAAATCATGGTGAGCCCTGGTCAAGAAATTGCCAAAGGCGACCCCATCATGATCCTCGAAGCTATGAAAATGGAGAACGTGATTAAGTCTCCGGGCGAGGCAGTTGTAAAGTCAATCAATATCAAAACTGGTCAGGCTGTTGAGAAGAACGAAGTTCTTATTGACTTTGAATAAATTCTGAATACTACTTTACTTTTTCCCGAAAGTCATCACTTCTCAAAGCTGAGCTTTAGCAGTTTATAAAACCGTTTCCTTTTCGCTTCTCGGAATGTTTACTTTTGTCGCAAACTTTGCAACATGAAGTATTCTGGATATCTCGCTATTGCCTTTGCTGCATTTATCTCGTCCTGCTCATCTACTGAACCTTTGATGGGTGAGTTGGGCTTAGATGACGACGTGGTAATTATGGAGCCTATGGTTATTGAGACACAAAAAAAGGTTTACAATGCCTCAGAAAGAAAGGTGAACGACCTGATTCATACTCGCCTGGATATCACGCTCGATTGGGAAAAGCAACATCTTCTTGGCCAGGCCACGCTGGAATTCAAACCCTATTTTTACGCAACCGACCGCCTTTTGCTTGATGCCAAAGGGTTTGATATTCATAAGGTAGCCTTAGTTACTGATTCGGGGTATATAGATTTGGAATACAAGTACGACAACTGGATCCTGGACATCGCTTTGAATAAAAAGTACAGCCGAATTGAAACGTATACTTTATTCATTGATTATACAGCCAAGCCTAATGATTTGCCGATAGGCGGAAGTGATGCCATCCTATCAGATAAAGGACTCTATTTCATCAATCCCGACAGCACAGAATTTAACAAGCCTACTCAATTGTGGACGCAGGGAGAGACCGAGTCTAGTTCGTGCTGGTTTCCCACAATCGACTCGCCGAATGAGCGCATGACGCAAGAAATCTTCATTACCGTCGACAAGAGTTTTGCAACGCTCTCTAATGGTGAGCATGTTTACAGTAATTTCAATGCGGATGATACACGCACCGATTACTGGAAGATGGAGCAATCTCACTCTCCTTACCTAGTGATGATTGCTGTAGGTGATTTTGTCGTTGCACATGACAAGTGGGCCAAAAGCAATGGCGAAGAAATTCCAGTGAATTATTACATGGAACGCGACTACGCCGACTATGCCTACAAGATTTTTGGCAACACACCCGAAATGCTCGAGTTCTATTCTAAAATCTTGAACTACGACTATCCTTGGAGCAAGTACAGTCAAGTAATTGTGCGGGATTATGTATCCGGAGCTATGGAAAATACTACCGCAGTAATTCACGGTGATTTCTTGAATTCTACCGATCGCCACTTGCTTGATTATGACAACGAAGATATTATCGCTCACGAATTATTCCATCACTGGTTTGGTGACTTGGTGACCTGTGAAAGTTGGGCCAATCTCCCTCTCAACGAATCTTTCGCCACTTATGGTGAATACATGTGGATCGAGCACAAGTATGGAAAAGACGGCGCCGACTGGCATGCTTACGAGTCTATGCTTGGATATTTTAGTGAGTCGACATACAAGTCTGTGGATTTGATTCGATTCGACTATTCCGACAAAGAGGACATGTTTGATTCGCACAGCTACAACAAAGGCGGGGCGATCTTGCATATGCTGCGAAACGTGATTGGCGACGAGGCTTTTTTTCAGGGGATGAATACCTATCTAGTAGACAACGAATTCAAAGATGCTGAGGTCCACAATGTGCGACTTGCCTTTGAAAAAGTGACTGGAATGGACCTCAATTGGTTCTTCAATCAATGGTTTTTGAATAACGGACATCCTATCGTTGACATCAATTATACA
Organism: Gammaproteobacteria bacterium; assembly: GCA_047615865.1. GTDB lineage: Bacteria > Bacteroidota > Bacteroidia > Flavobacteriales_D > Sanyastnellaceae > JADFAK01. The sequence goes on along the minus strand of JBLHIB010000145.1, from coordinate 254 downwards.
TGGAATGAAATCAATGGTACGATGGAGGTGAGCATTGAACAGACTCAAGATCTTGAAACGACATCACTCTTTCGACTGCCTATGTTTATTGATGTATTCACAAATGGAGTCGCTGAGCGACATGAATTTGTAGTCGATGAGTTCAAGGAAGCTTTTATTATTCCATGCACAACAAAACCTGATTGGGTCAATGTGGATGGCGATAAATCGGTGTTGTGGGAGAAGAACGACAACAAACCGGAAACATGGTATGC
>JBLHIB010000144.1:0-7615 GCA_047615865.1 Gammaproteobacteria bacterium | reverse complement strand
TCCGGGTTGCAGTTTTCAGTAGGCTCATAGCAATGTGTGCCTTCCATTAAACGCCAACCTAAATTCATGCCACTCGGTTCATTAGGAGAAATCATACTTACTTCTTCCCAGTCAACTTCGCCAACATCGGCTATGAAAAGATTACCATTTTCGCGGTCAAATGAAAACTTCCACGGGTTCCTTAAGCCATAGGCCCAGATTTCGTCAAAGGCGTTTTCATCATCAATAAAAGGATTATCCGGCGGTATTGTATAAGGCTCTAGACCATGCGCATCGATACGCAAAATCTTCCCGAGAAATGTCTGTAGATTTTGACCGTTTCCAAATTCGCCGTGGTTGTCGCCATTGCTTCCTCCTCCAGGTAAACCGCTGCCTGTGGATCCACCGTCGCCGCATGAGATATAGAGATAGCCGTCTGGTCCAAAAGCTATTTGGCCGCCATTGTGACCATCTTCGGGATCATCTCCTTCGTCGAACTCCAAAAGTTCATACCATTGGGTGTAGTCAACTTGATTCGGATCGCTGTCCGATTGCTTGAAAGCCAAAAGACGTTGCTCTATTTCATCACCCGTGCCATCTGGTCGAAAACCGTTGTATGCCACATAGCATATTCCGTTATCAGCAAAATCTGGATCAAATGCAAAGCCGTTTAAGCCTTGCTCCGAATTCGTTCCGAAATGGCAAATATCCAGTCCGCCTTCACCAATATTCATAAAAGGGGTTGTCCGCAATGAATCCCCTTCGTACAACCAAACCTTCCCATCGTGACCGGCTATAAACAGTCGGTTGTCTTCAATGTCACTCGTAGCAGAAACAACTTGAATAGGTTTGAAAACTTCAACTATTCTGCTGGCAATCACTCCATCGGGCTGAGCCATAAGCAGGGTGCAAATGAAAAAATTGATGAGGGTTAGTACTTCTCTTTTCATGAATTCGTCTAACAGTGTAATATGAATTGTCTTTACCTTTGCAAATATATTGCTTGTTATCGTAGTCTGTGAAGAAGTTTCGTGTTTACATAGTAATCCTCACCCTTGTGTCTTCTCAGGCACTGTTTGTGAATTTTACCCCCAGTTCGGCAGGTGAACGTTGTGCCGCACAAGTGACCGATTCATTATCAATGACTTTTGGAGAGTATTTCGTGGGCAGCGGACAATGCGCCACTTGCCACAGCACAGACACCACTGGTCGCTCAATGGTTGATGGTGACGGAAACGATGTGTCGATGAACAACGATTGGATTGGTACGATCATGGCCAATAGCGCCAGAGATCCTTTTTGGCGAGCGAAAATCAGCCATGAGATTGCAATTAATCCGCAACTTGAAGAAAAAATAGAGACTACCTGCACCAAGTGCCATGCACCAATGGGACATTATGAAATGTCACTCACCACTGGACAGGCGTTTACCTTGGCCGATCTCGATACTTCAAGTTTAGGCATGGATGGAGTAGGGTGCATGTCGTGTCACCGTATGGATGAAGATACACTCGGACTGCGCTTCGTAGGCACTATGCAGTATGCCGATGAGGACGTGGCTTATGGACCATTTAGTGATCCGTGGAGTGGGCCGATGGCAGGGTTGACCGGGATTTCTCCTGTGAAGAGCGATCACGTGAGGAAGTCTGAATTGTGCGCTTCCTGCCACTCACTTTTTACTGAAACAATTGATCTTGATGGTCAGCCTACGGGGATCACTTTCTTCGAACAAGCCACCTACCATGAATGGGTGAATTCTGTTTATCCCGATCAAAATACCGAGTGCCAATCGTGCCACATGCCTGAAGTTGAAGGAGGTGCTATTGTCGCCTCGCAGCCAGATTGGCTATTTGAACAAAGCCCTTTTGGGAAGCACTATTTCGTCGGAGGAAACGAGTTCATGTTGCGCCTCATGGCCGAAAACCGAGAAACTTTGAATGCCCCAGCAACAGAAGAGCAGTTTTTATTGGCAGCTAAAAGAACAAAGGAACTACTCCGAAATCAGACCCTTACGCTCGACGTGGCCATTGATTCAACTGCTTCAGATTCCCTTTTCATTTCCGTTTTGGTCGAAAACCAATCAGGGCATAAATTTCCAACAGGCTACCCAAGTCGTATTGCTTGGATTGAGCTACTAGCTATGACTTTAGAAGGCGATACCATATACCACAATGGCCACATGGACGCAGATTATCACCTCCAAGGAAGGGATTCTGGAATGGAACTACACCACGATATTATTCGCTCGGAAGATGAAGTTCAAGTGTACGAGATGGTCATGGGCGACGTCGAAGGGAACATAACAACTGTGCTTGAACGGGCTATGACACCGCTCAAAGATAACCGCATCGCACCCAAAGGATTTTCACTTTCACACTATACAATCGATACCACTTTGGTGGCTGGAAGGGCACTGCTGGATGAGAATTTCAACAAGCAAGGTGGTGTTGAAGGCTCTGGTTCTGATGAGGTTAAATATGCGGTCAAATTGAATGGCTATGCCGGATTGCTTGATTTACAAGTGAAGGTCAATTACCAATCCGTGCCGGTACGTTGGCTGGATGAGATGTTCGCAGAGTCAACCGATGAAATCGAATTGTTTCGAGAAATGTACACGGCGACAGATAATACACCGTCGCTTGTTGCCGAATTCAATGAACGACTGCATACTGCTCGAGTAGATTATGTTGGCGAGCCCCTAGTGATTTTTCCGAATCCAACGACTACTGGAAAGGTCTTTGTTGAGCCGCAGGCAAATGTCATTATCCATTCGTATCAAGTCTATTCGTCAAATGGAAGGTTGGTCGATTCTCAGCTTTGGAGTGCTGATCGACAAATCACTTTACCGTCGAATGAGGCGATCTATCACATTCGATTTGATACTTCAGAAGGGTTTATTACGAGACAGGTGATGGTATTGATTCACTAAGTCTGGAATTCACAACAGTATCAAACTCCCTTTCTGCGTTTACGTTCTTTAAGGATAAGGCTAAGCTCTCTGCCCGTCTGTCCTTTAACCGAAGTATTCTCCTCAGCGCGACGAAGAAGGTAAGGGATCACATCTCGAATAGGTCCGTAAGGAACGTACTTGGCCACGTTGTATCCACTTGCAGCTAGGTTGAAACTTATGTGATCACTCATCCCAAAAAGCTGGGCAAAGTAAACACGAGAATCATTGTTTCCAACACCATACTGCCCCATCAACTCTGTTAAATACTGAGACGAAACTTCGTTGTGAGTTCCAGAGCAAACAGCGATTTGTTCCAAATGCTCCAAACAGAATTTCTGAGCCAAATCATAATCTTGATCCGTGCTGGCTTTGTCAACTTGAATAGGTGAAGGATATCCTTTTTCCCGAGCGCGTTCACGTTCTTTCTCCATATAGGCTCCACGAACCAACTTTACTGCCAAGAAATAATTTTTGGAAATCGCTTCGTTGTATGCAGTCTCTAAAAATGCGAGCCTGTCGTGACGGTATAGTTGAAGCGTATTGAAAACAATAGGACTATCTGTATTAAAGAGTTCCATCATCTCCGTCGCTAAGCCATCGATCGTGTCTTGAATCCAGGATTCCTCGGCATCGATCAAGATTGGCGTTCCCGAGCTGTATGCCTGCTCACAGATCTCATTCACGCGTCCACGAACACGCTGGAATTCGGAAATTTCTTCGTCTGAAAGCGGACTGTTACTATTGACTTTTTCCAAAAGACCTAAACGGGCAAGTCCTGTCACTTTGAAAACACAAAATGGGATATGGGCGTTTCCGGCTGCAGCCTTCACAGTCTCCAAGGTCTCCCTCTTTGAACTTTCAAACTCTTCTTCACTCTCCTTTCCCTCAACGCTATAATCCAATATAGTGCCGACGCCATGTTGATCGAGAACCTTAGTGGTCTCAGCACATTCCTCGATGGTCTCTCCTCCACAGAAATGCGCAAAAACATTCCCTCGTAACGCCCAACCAATTGGGATGCGAAGGAATAATGCAATATTTACCATGACCTTGCCAAACACAACCATGATCGGTTTACTGATCAACTTGAACAACAAATATGCTCTTGTTAGCGATTTGTTGTTCTGACTTGAGAATGCAATTTCAGTGTTATCAAAACTTACCATAGCAGAAATTAGTGCTACAAATATAAAACAAGAAAAAGCATAAAAGTCGGTATATTTGTTCCATTCATTCCAATAAGATTCCACAGATATGTCTGACTCAATAAATACATATATAGCAAGCAATAAAGACAGGTTTTTAAACGAGCTTATCGACTTGCTTAAAATACCTAGTGTAAGCGCCGATCCTTCATTCGATGGCGACGTTCGTAAAACCGCAGAGTCTGTTCGAGAAAGATTGCTCGAGGCTGGTGCCGATACTGCTGAGCTTTGTGAAACTCCAGGTCACCCTATCGTTTACGCGCAGAAGATCATTGATCCTTCAAAGCCTACTGTGCTTGTTTATGGTCACTACGATGTTCAACCACCAGATCCTATTGACTTGTGGGACTCCCCTCCGTTTGAGCCTGTTATCAAGAAGACAGAAATTCACCCGGAAGGAGCGATTTTCGCCCGTGGAGCTTGCGATGACAAAGGACAAATGTTCATGCATGTCAAAGCACTTGAAGCAATGGTGAAGACTGATTCGCTTCCTTGCAATGTGAAGATTATTATTGAAGGTGAAGAAGAAGTTGGTTCTGTGAATTTGGACAATTTCTTAAAAGCCAACATGGAAAAATTAAAGGCCGATGTTGTCTTGGTTTCAGACACTGGAATCATTTCAAACGATACGCCTTCGATTTGTGTTGGACTAAGAGGTTTGAGCTACTGCGAAGTAGAAGTGACGGGACCAAATCGAGACTTGCATTCAGGTCTATATGGTGGTGGAGTTCCAAACCCTATCAACATTCTGTGCGAAATGATTGCGTCTTTGAAAGATGAAAATCAGCACATTACAGTCGACGGCTTCTACGACGATGTAGAAGAGCTAAGTCGAGAAGAAAGAGATGAGTTGGCAAAAGCGCCATTCGATCTTGAGCACTTTAAGAAGTCAATTGATATTTCTGAAGAGGAAGGAGAGGCTGGTTATTCTGTTCCAGAGCGTGTTTCTATTCGACCAACACTTGATGTCAATGGAATTTGGGGAGGCTATACAGGAGAAGGTGCTAAGACAGTCATCGCTTCTAAAGCTTATGCCAAAATCAGTATGCGTCTGGTTCCCGGACAGCGATCTGAAAAGATCTCTCAATTGTTCCAAGCGCATTTCACAAAAATAGCACCCAAGTCGGCCAAGGTAAAAGTTACTTTGATGCATGGCGGAGAAGGATATGTAACACCTTCTGATTTTCCTGGATACATTGCTGCATCTAAGGCAATGGAGAGTTCATTCGGTAAAAAGCCTGTTCCTGTTCGAAGTGGAGGAAGTATTCCTATTTGCGCATCTTTCGAGGATATCTTGGGTTTGAAGACTGTACTTATGGGATTTGGTTTGGACAGCGATGCTATTCACTCTCCAAATGAGCATTACGGTTTATTCAACTATTTCAAAGGCATTGAAACGATTCCTCACTTCTTCAAGCATTTCGCGGAATTGAAGAAATAGTATTCGGAACAACTATTGCCTTTGATACGCTCCTAAAGGAGAAACTATGAAATGGATTAAGAATTTAGCCTTGGTCTTCGGACTGTCGGTAATGCTGTCGGCCTGCTCAATGTATGATGACGTTCAGGTTCTCAAAGTGTTGAATGTGGAGGTGCTTGAGTTTTCGACCGATGTAATTCATGCCACTGTCGAGGTAGAAATCAACAATCCCAATTGGTACAACATCAAGTTGATTGATTCCGATTTGGATCTGTTCGTGAATGGAAAACCCATGGGACATGTGACTTTAGTCGAACAAGTAGAGATTCCGAAAAATGCAATTAGTACTCAGAAAATTGAGGTTGTTTCAGATATCAAAGATGCCCAGACGAACTTACTGTCCAATGCAATTTCCTTACTTTTTAAGCAAACCGCAACCTTCGAAATTAGAGGTTGGGTGAAAGCAAGAGGTGCGGTTATCGGCAAGAAGGTGCCTGTGAAAATAGAGGAAGAGATAAATCTTCGTGACATAGGCCTGTAAGACAGTTTATAGCAAACCGAAGAAAGTCAATAAGAAATTAGTAGCGCTCCTAAATTGCGCTCATTAATCCCCAGATCATCTCCCCCAAAGCTCAGCAAATAAAGAGTGCAGCTGATCCTTGCCGCGGTATGAAATACCAGTTTCTCGACACCTAGCTCGCAAAGCCTCAACATCCTCTTTGAAAAATTCAGCCGACTGAGAATTAACTATGTCAGCGAACTTTTCGTCGATCTCGTCTACTACGATACCCACATTGTTCGCCAACGCATAGTGGTCATCTTCCGAAATTCCTTTGCAGGTTATAAATGGTAGTCCACACATCAAATATTCACCCACTTTTATCGGTGATCGGAAGCGCTGACTAGGAAGCGGTGGAATTGCGGATAAGCCCATGTCGCTTGCGCTCAGGTAATTGGCAACTTCTTGGGGTGACTTTGCTTCAGTGATGTGATAAGAACTAGAAGGAATATTGGCCTCGTCAAACCAAGAGGTAATCTCTGCATGATCCGATGGCGAAAGGATAAGAAAGAACCATGTGGGGTCGGCAACGAGTAGAGCCTTATAGAAATTGGCAATCTCTTGGTCGTAATAAATCCCACCAAATTTTCCGGCGTAGACCATGGCCTTTTTATCTCCTATAGCTAGTCTTGCTCTAATTTGAGTTCGCTGGGTCTGGTCGAAAATAAATATATCCTCATCGGCACAAGAAGGAGCACGGAAAACTTCAGCATGCGTTTTTCCTTCCAACTCTTTGACCATGTGGCGAGTTCCTGTAAGAATGTACTTGCTATGAGCGGCCGCTTCGTCTTCCAACGATTTGAGAATCCGAAATTTCCACCCGGTTCGATCCCAGATGCCAAAATCAGCCATAAACTCACTGTGAGGCTCAAAAGAGTACGCCATCATGTCAATATCCAGCAATCTGCTCAACTTCACTGTGATCGCGGCCGACGTATTTCCCATAGAGACAATAAGCTCCGGGTTTTTCCGACGTTTTAGTCGCGCTGTGAGCCTCAGAGCAGCAATAAAATCATAGACTTTCTTCAATAGAATCAAGCTGCCTGAATGATAATCCAATGGATGCCATTCTACACCTTCCTCAGCTAGCCGTTCCTGCATTTTTTGCTTGTCTGCAAGCGGTACCTTGTACTTTTCTTGCTCGAATGTGATAAGGTCCAAGGTGTAATTCCAATTGCCCTTGGTAAGCGGATGAATGTATTGAAAAATCAGGTTTTGAAACAACGGGTCTCCATAGCTATTGTAGATAAGTGCGAGGAATCGCTTGGTTGGCTTCGTGAAAAATCCTTCGACACCATAAAGCTGATCGTAGGCGTTTTGAGCAATGGCCATCGAACGATAATTGACTGCCATTCCTCTAATCCGCTCATGGTTGTCAAGTCGATTACAAACCAATTCATCAAGCAAAGTCAAGGCATCTTTTGGGTTTGTCCAATCTTCTAGAACTACACCAATTTTCTCCGAATGAATAATATCAGAGTCGTCACTGATGTTCGGCGTAA
>JBLHIB010000143.1:0-7641 GCA_047615865.1 Gammaproteobacteria bacterium | reverse complement strand
TCGTCTCATCTTCTCCGGTGTTGGAGTTGATTTGAACGAAGGACACTAAAATCCCTACCGTATCCGATTCACATTCGTTGATGTCCACCAAATAATAAGTGGTAGGAACCAAAGGAGTGGCAATAGGGTTGGGAATATTCGTAGCGCTCAAAGTAGGATCGGCGAGCCAGTATAAGTCGGCCGAACCATTTGCTGAAAGCTCAATAGAAGCGCCCTCGCATATCGGTTCAATCGGATCGATAGAAGGATTCACACCTTGCAAAATAGTCAAGTCCAAATATGCGGTATCTGGCGCCAAGCAACCAGTAGCATCGGTTACAATCAAAGTGATCGTAACGTCACCAAAAATTTCGTAGTAATGTATTGGCTCAAAAGCAGTCGAGATTTCTCCATCGCCAAAAGCCCATTGGTAGTCTGTTCCCCCTGTTGAATTGTTGATGAAGTTTGTAGGCTGACCTTCACAAACTTCAGTAGGTCCGTCAATATCGATGTTTGCTTGAATCGAGCCGAGGTCAAACTTGAAAACGCCCAAGTTGCAATTGGAACTTCCATTGTCATCACTCCACGCACCATCGGTGTATGGAAAGTCGTCATTACCTCCACATCCAGCGCACACAGCTTGGTAGACCGAACCATTCTTGTCAAATTTCGACGTGCCACCATCCACATGCTCCCGACTGATGGATCCGCCGAAATATGTTGCGTATACTAGGGATTGGGCATTTGGAGATAATACGCACAGGTAAAAATCACTGCCGTCGGTTGTCGACTGGTAGGCATCTCCAGTTATTGGAAGTCCGCTGGTAGTGCTTGACGTAGCCAATGAATTGTTGGAATTTGTCAATCCACCCCAACCCGAAAAGTAGATCTGATCGCAGTCGCTCACGAGGAAAGCTGTTGGCGAAATATCCACCGCACCGTTTCCTGTCCCCACTACAGTAGACCACTCAATATCCGATAGATCTGCCTCGAATTTTCGTATAAACTGACCTGAATTCGCATTGCTATAAACCGTTCCTTGAACACCCATATCTCCTGCGCTTTGGCCTATGACATAGATGAAGTCATTCTGATCCATTTGCACGAAATAACACTGGTCGTAGGCCGTAGTTCCTACATAAGTGCAGCCGTCAATTGAAGAATTATCCGCTGAATATTTTACGATATAACCATCGGTACCGCCGTTGTATGATCCATCGGCAGCATCATTGCTCACCGCGAGATCGCTCGATTTTGTTCCTCCGGTCATGACCAGTTCCCCATCACCAGCTACCTGCACGGAATACCCACTATCCGCATCTGTTCCACCAAAATAAGTGGCAAACTCAAGGTCATCCAAATCCGATGAAAGCTGGAACAATACTGCATCAGTTGTTCCTCCTCCGAAGTTGGGCTGAGGAGCATTGGCAGTTGTCGGAAATTGATCAGAATGCGTTGTACTCGCTACAATAATATTGTCTTGATTATCTACAATGACTTCTCCTCGAAAGCTATCTCCATAGTTGTAAAAAAGAGTGGCTGCTGTGTTCAAACCGTCGGTTCCAAAACCTCCGACATAGGTGCAGCCCAACAGTCCTGTTCCATTGGCATTGAATTTTGCGACGTAGATATCGCAACCCAAGATATGTGCTGAGGGAATAAAAAACGAGTCGAAGGCGAAGAGCGGTCCGCCCACCAAGCCTGTCTGATAAGCGCCTGCAGTAGTCGGGAAATTATCGGAGCCCGTCTGCCCCATTACAATCCAATTGTCCTGAGAATCGACGATGATACTATGCGGCATCTCGACCCCATCACCTCCTAGGTAAGTTGAATAGAGCAAGGTTGTGCCGTCAGACGAAAACTTGCTAATGGCCACATCACAATAGCTTGAAAGTGCCGAGTTAAAATCCGACTGAACCGCGCCCGCGGTGGTTGGGTAGTTGCTAGCAAAAACTGCTGCTCCCGCAATCAGATTGCCATTGCTGTCATTGGCCGCTGTAAAGCCAAAATTACTTGCCATCGAACCGATGTAAGACGAAAAAGTCACCTCAGGGTCTATGACCAAGTCATAGGTAGGATCGTAGTCGCCAAGATCGTAGGAAACGACATTATCGTTAAGCGCATAGGCGCATTCTACTTCAATGAGTGAGCCGTTGATGAATTGATAGGCGTATGGTTCGAGCTCGACGACCGGGCCAACAGAAGTTTGCACTTCCAGTTTATTTCCAATGATCGACAAATCATCGATATCGTGGTATTTCATTTGCACGGAGTGCGGATCACCTCCTGGACGCACAATCCAATCGTACTTAATCCCTTCGTTCCGATCCGTGACGCGCAGATCTATTTGAGGATATACTTGTGAACCAAGAATTCTTCCGTACTCATGTGCATCGCTTGCATGTTTATCGGGATCGTTGCCAATGAAGTAATTAAAATAAGCCGCAGACTCAATTTCGCCGACATGAGAACTCATATTTCCACCATAAAAAGAGACATGGTAAACGTGAGATTTCAGAAATTCAGGAGGAGTTTCGTCAAGATCATTGGGGTGGAAGAAGTTAAAAACCTCCGGATCGAACAACTGAAAAGTAAAACCACCATCCTCTACAAAGCACGATCCGCCTGGAATAGTCGTGCGGTAAGCCACGTGATCGGGCCATTGACCCTTGTTCTCAATAAGTCCATCCTGAGCCAATAAAGACCCAGCTAGGCAAACAAAGGCCAAGGTGATGCTATGTAAAATTGAGAATTTCAAATTGTCGACTACCCTATAAGACGCGCGAGAGGGGGTAATGGTTGTTTTAGATCAAAAAAGAGTAAGAGAAAGAAACAAATAGATTTAGTAGCAATAATCAAAGACCATTTGCTTCTTGCTCTTTTTACTTGCTCTTGCTCTCTCTTCAAATTCTTACTCTGATTAAACTTGTTTAATCCAAAAGGTCTGCCAAAATACGCATCTCCACAACAGGAGAAATCTTCTCATATAGAATACGATAAACAGCCTCAGCGATAGGCATTTCTACTTTGAATTTCTTGTTCATCTCAAACACACCCACTGCAGCGTAATAGCCCTCGGCGACCATGTTCATTTCGTAAGTAGCCCATTTTACCGAGTAGCCTTTTCCAACCATGGTACCAAAGGTCCGGTTACGCGAATATGGTGAGTAGGCTGTCACAAGTAAATCGCCCAGATATGGCGTTTCCTTGACATCTCGATGAATTCCGTGAACGGCGTCTACAAATCGCTTCATTTCACGGATTGCATTGCTCATGAGCACGGCTTGGAAATTATCTCCATAACCTACACCGTGGCAAATACCGGCTGCAACAGCATATACATTTTTGAGAACAGCGGCGATTTCAGCGCCAAAGACATCTTCCGAAATAGCAGTTTTAATATACCTAGTGCGCAAGGCGTCGGCTAAGACTGTCGCATGACCTTGATCAGGACAGGCTATGGTTAAATAAGACAATTGCTCTTTTGCAACTTCTTCGGCATGGCAGGGTCCACAGATGATTCCGATCTGGTCATACGGGGTGCGAAACTCCTTATGCAAGTACCTTGCTGGAATCGAATGGTACTCATTGATCACTCCCTTGATAGCGGAAAAAAGAATCTTATTCTCCATTCCAGTGAGCTTGGCTTCCTGAAAACTCTTATCAAGAAATGCAGATGGAATAGCCACTACCAAAATATCGCAACTGTCCACAACACTTTGCATGTCGGACGAGAGCTTTACCCTGTTCATATCAAACGCAACAGACTGGAGGTAGTTTGGGTTGTGACCCGTTTTTTGAATGTGCTGGATGGCTTCTTCGTTGCGCATCCACCAATGCACTTCGTCCAAGTTGGTCGACAGCATCTTCATGATAGCTGTGGCCCAGCTTCCTCCTCCTAATACGCCGATCTTCGGTTGTGCAGACATACCGCAAAGTAAGCGAATTCCCTAGAAAGGTCCAGTCACCAATTTATCAATGGGCCATTGTCGTCGACAAAGGGACGAAAACATGTGTTAAATCATTTGCCGAAGGCTCAAAAACCGCCATTCTACGATTAAAAATATAAAATTACCGTCCTATACTTCGTCGAGTGGGATGTTGGCACTATTTTCGCGCCATGGCAAACCAGGATGACAAACTCAAGAAAGTAATCAGTCACGCAAAAGAGTATGGCTTTGTATTTCCTTCTAGCGAGATCTATGACGGATTGAGCGCAGCATATGATTACGGACAATTGGGTGTTGAGCTCAAGAACAATATCAAACGCTATTGGTGGGATTCAATGGTGAAAATGCACGAAAATATTGTGGGTTTAGACGCCTCGATATTCATGCACCCGAAAACTTGGAAAGCTTCAGGTCACGTCGATGCATTCAACGATCCATTGATTGACAACAAAGACTCAAAGAAGCGCTACCGTGCCGATGTCCTTATTGAAGATTTCGTAGAAAAAATCCGCATAAAGGTCAACAAAGACATCACTAAAGCTAAGAAGAGATTCGGAGATGATTTTGACGAAGCTGAGTTTGTTTCTACCAATGGAAACGTTGTACGCCGACAAAAGCAAATCGACGAAATTCTCGTTCGCTTCAAGAAAGCGATGAACGATGAAGATTTGGACGATGTCAAGAAACTTATCGAAGACCTCGAGATTGCCGATCCAGATACGGGTTCTAGAAATTGGACCGATGTGCGTCAGTTCAATTTGATGTTCAAAACGGAATTGGGAGCAGTTTCAGGAGATTCTGGAGTAATTTACTTGCGTCCGGAAACGGCACAAGGAATCTTTGTGAACTACCTCAACGTTCAGAAAAGCGGCAGATTGAAACTTCCATTTGGAATTGCCCAAATCGGAAAAGCGTTTAGAAACGAGATCATTGCTCGTCAGTTCATCTTCAGAATGCGTGAATTTGAGCAAATGGAGATGCAATTCTTCGTGAAGCCAGGTACACAAGGAAAATGGTACGAGTATTGGAAGACCCAACGAATGAAGTGGCACGATGCCCTTGGTATGGGTCAAGAAAATTACCGCTTCCACGACCATATCAAACTAGCTCACTATGCCGATGCCGCAAGTGATGTTGAATTCAATTTCCCAATGGGATTCCGTGAATTGGAAGGAATTCACTCGCGTACCGACTTTGACTTGGCTAGCCATGAAGAGCACTCGGGAAAGAAGCTTCGTTACTTCGATCCAGAAACAAATGACAGCTACGTTCCTTATGTAGTTGAGACATCAATAGGCCTTGACCGTATGTTCTTGGCAGTATTGAGCAGCTCTTTTCTAGAAGAGAAATTGGAAGATGGAAGTGAGCGTATTTTGATGAATATTCATCCTGCCCTTGCTCCAGTGAAAGCCGCTATTCTTCCCCTTATGAAGAAGGATGGTCTGCCAGAAAAAGCGCGGGAGATCATGGACGACTTGAAGTACGACTTCAACGTTTTCTACGAGGAGAAAGATGCTATCGGACGCAGGTATCGCCGACAAGATGCCATTGGAACTCCTTTTTGCATAACTGTTGACCATCAAACTTTGGAAGACGAAACGGTAACTATTCGCGACCGCGATACGATGAAACAAGATCGTGTTGCCATTGCCGATGTGCACAAAATAATTAGTGATAAAGTTAGTCTGCGCAACCTGCTTCAAGCAGGAAAATAACAATCCAACTCCAAATCAAAGATGACTTTCGACTCCTATAATTTCAAGGGCAAGCGCGTATTGGTTCGTGTTGATTTCAATGTTCCATTGAACGCTGAATTTCAAATTACGGACGACACCCGCATGCAAGCGGCAGTGGCGACAATGAAGCATATCCTTGCTGATGGTGGGAGGTTGATTTTGATGTCACATTTGGGCCGACCGAAAGGAGTTGAGGAGAAATATTCGCTCAAGCACATTGTTCCTCATTTGCAAGAATTGCTGTCAACACCCGTGCAATTTGCGACCAACTGCGTGGGCGTTGAAGCTCTAACACTTACCTCATCTTTGAAAGATGGCGAAGTGGCAGTTCTCGAAAACTTGCGTTTCCATGCTGAAGAAACTGCTGGAGATGAATTCTTCGCAGGGCAACTTGCCGAGCACGGGGACGTATATGTCAACGACGCATTTGGAACTGCTCACCGTGCCCATGCTTCGACTGCTATCATTGCTCGATTCTTCCCGCGCGACAAGATGTTCGGGAAGATCATGGAGAACGAAATCGAGTCGATCGACAAAGTTCTTCATGGAGCAGAAAAGCCTGTGACGGCGATCATTGGAGGAGCGAAGGTTTCCAGTAAAATCACCATCATTGAGAATATGCTCGACAAGGTTGACCACATTCTAATTGGCGGTGGAATGGCTTTTACTTTTGTCAAGGCGCAAGGCGGGAAAATAGGCAGTAGTTTGACCGAAGACGATAAGTTGGACGTTGCTCTTAATGTCCTCAAAATGGCGAAAGAAAAGGGAGTTCAAATTCACTTGCCTTCAGACGCCGTATTGGCGGATAAGTTCGACAACAATGCCAACCGACAGATATGCGCCATTGACGGAATTCCCGAAGGATGGATGGGTCTGGATATTGGGGAAAACTCAATTGCAGCCTATAAGGAAGTTATTCGTGCTTCAAAGACAATTCTTTGGAACGGACCAATGGGTGTCTTTGAAATGGAGAACTTCGCCCGTGGCACAAAAGAAGTTGCTTTAGAATTGGCTGAAGTCACTAAAAAAGGAGTCTTTACGTTGATTGGTGGTGGAGACTCAGTCGCAGCGATAAACAAGTACGAATTGGCCGACCAAGTTAGTTACGTATCTACTGGCGGCGGCGCTATGTTGGAGTATCTTGAAGGTAAAGTATTGCCAGGAATTTCGGCTATTAAGGACTAGTAATCATACTTCGCCATCCATTCGCCTACTCCAGATGGAAGTAGATCGATGAAATCCCACATATTACAGAAATTATCTCCTGGACCAAATCCTGCACGCGTATGCCGGTAATTTTTTCCATCCGGCTCTTTGCCGTAGGTAACAACTCCAGGTCCAAACCCTCTCCCCAAAGGGCACAGTACCGGTACCCCTTTCCCATATTATTCACCACGATAAGTTCGCTCTTATCTCCAAAAAGATCGCTCAAAGAGATTGTCTCAGAATACGTTTCAAATTGATAGTCATCAACTTCTACACCTGGCAGTTGTCGACGCAAACTAGCAAGTTTCTTCTTACTAGCAGCAATAGATTTTTCCAGATCTTGGATTGACTTTTCCAGATCGTCGTTAGTTTCAAGTATAGGTAGCGGTAGAATTACTGCTGGACATGTAGAGAATAGATTACGTTATTTCCCTATAAGACAGCTACTTATTGGACTAAACATCTAAAATAGCCGTGCCAAAATATATAGAAAGCTGAATTTTAGCCTTGTCAAGCTGGATCTTTCTGGACATCAGACGGGCCATATCTTCTTCACGCAATTCAGGATCTTTGAGTTGCTCATTGACTTCGCGCATCATGAGTTGAATATTTCTTAAGCGCAGTCGGCCAATGCAATCCTGCACAGCTTTGAGCAGCTTTTCATCTTCCTTTTCCGGATAGATCTGATGCTTGAGTTCCCAATTATCACTGAGGGCGTATTGCTCAGTGATAAGATGGGCACACAAGGAACTTACATCCTGATCGTGGTG
>JBLHIB010000142.1:0-7660 GCA_047615865.1 Gammaproteobacteria bacterium | reverse complement strand
ATCTTTTAAAGTTTCACCATCCTACGAACTTGTTCAACGCTGTCTATTTCTAAAGAATAGAAGTAGATCCCAGCAGCCATGCCATTGGCATTCCATTGAATGCTGTGATTACCTTCACTTTGAGTCTCGCTCAAGAGTGTGTCGATAAGCTGACCATGGCTATTGTAAATTTTCACTGTCGCAAGGGCATCCTGAGCCAAGCTGTAAGAAATGGTGGTCATTTCCATAAATGGATTTGGAGCATTTTGATTCAGCGTATCAGTTTTCACAGGATCCATTTGAATGTCATTCTCCAACTCCATGCTTTTCAAGTCCCAATCAAAACAGGCGTTTACAGCTGCAACCAAAGCATCAATTTGCTCTTGTTGTTGTTCGATAATTGCTTGTTGTTCTTTGGTAGCTTGCAAAATAATAGGAATTAACTCTTCATAGTTCACTCCTTTAAAATCTACTGCTTCGGCAATTACGTTTCCGTCAACGTCCGTTTGTTCTGGATGATGAATTTCGGTTACAAGGTTGGGAAGTACTTCTTCCAATTCCAATATTATTCTCCGCTCCATCTATTGTGCTTGGGTCGGTGAAATAGATGTTTTGGTCATTTAAAGGGATTTCTCGATCACTGTTAAGTTCTGCATCTGTATCACCTACATCGTTGCCAAGCACCATGTTGTCGGAGTCCAATGAGATACCATTGTCTGCATTTTGAACAGTAGCCGCCGGCACATCATACCACTGCGCGTCACCACCCAAGTATTGACTTGCGTCGGAACTGAATGCAAGATAGTTCAACTGATAATCTCCCGCAGCACTTTGTTCAGCACCAGTTATAAGAACATCGTCCGAGTTTTGAGGAACAACTCTTAGTCTTGCTGTGCCTCGCACATCCAATACTTCCGATGGAGCTGTGACATTTCCTATTCCTACATTTCCAAATGTGCCTACTCTAGATGAGGCGCCAATATAAACTGTCGGTACATCACTGTTAAATCCTATCATCATTGAATTGGCGTCATTATTCACTAGCTGGAAAAAACCAACTCCATGTCCAATGATCACATTGTTATTTCCGCCGGAGTTCAAATGGGAACCAATAACATGAGATTCTGAAGATGAAACCGCATTGGTAAACCCAAGGGATCCTGATCGACGTCCAGAAATTACGCTCGACCCCCCCGATTATATAACCCCAAGTCTGAGGTGTATGTGTAGTAGCACCTGTGTTGGTTATTTGATTGCCAAAACTATCAGCAAAACTTCCTTCTCCATCAACCGAGTTTGTATGCTCAAGAGCAGTAGATGCTTGTCCGGTAGCAACATTTTGTTCGCCTGCTGCAAATGCATCATGACCACTAGCTATACATTCGTCACCCATTGCCACGGCGCCAACATCGGAGGCTTGGGAAGATTCACCCATGGCTACACTTCCTTGTCCTGATGCAAGGCATGCATCCCCCATAGCTATACTTTCATTTCCAGACGCTACACAATCCTCGCCAAATGCAAAAGAATGATCTCCAACATTCGTTGCATCCCAGGCATCGGCATCAGTAGTAAGTGTCCCTCCACGAAATGCCGCCTGGTCAGGAATCCACATCATTCTGGTGCCAGCTGCATTGTAGTTAGGATTGGCTCCTGTTGTTACCAAAACACCGCAGTTTCTTCAATTGGCTCGAGTTTCAGAAAAACTATCCATAGTGCCCATTATTGTTTTGAGCAGTGCTGGAAATGACAAGGAAGGAAACCAGGTTATTGAGCTTGGATCCAAAAACTTCCTTTAGTAAGGAATACCACATCAATAAATATACTTCTATATTGTCCGCTGGTCTTGCTCCTTTTTTGAGCAAATCAAGAGTTTACAAGCTCAATAGTTCATTTTATGCATTGATCCAACCTATTGGGTAAAATGCACGTCTATTATCAAAAGAAGTAAAAATGAGAAAAGATATATATCTATTGCTACTTGCAACTAGCTGCTCTTTATTTGCATATGCACAACCTGATGATTGCATTGATCCTTCGTTGATCGATCCTGATGCCTTTTGTAAATTTCAATTCGACCCTGTATGTGGATGCGATGGCGTCACGTATTCCAATGACTGCGTTGCCCAGGTAACTGCAGGAGTCACTTCCTGGACAATGGCAGAATGCCCTCCTCCAGTTGAGTGCATGGATCTAGGTGGATTGGGTTTTGGTGAGTGTGCAATGCCTCTCGGAATTACCTTAATTAATGGAACCTGTACTTCTATTTCAGGATGTTCTTATGTTGCCGACGATGGAGAAGATTATGAGGACTATTTCTTTGATTCTTACCAAGATTGTCAATCCAACTGTGCTGAAGAGCTTGACTGCTTTGATCTAGGAGGAATTGATTTTGGCCCGTGTGATGCCGTTTTGGGAATCGGATTACTTAACGGATCGTGTTCGTATATCTCTGGTTGTGATGTAGTAATCGACGATGTTGATTATTCGCCATACTTCTACGAGAATGAAGAGGATTGTGAGTCGGCCTGCGGCGGTTGTTACGATGAGTCAATTATCGACTTCAACGTTTTCTGTTTCGGAAACTATAACCCGGTATGTGGCTGTGATGGAGTGAGTTATATAAATAGCTGCGTAGCTTACTATTACCACGGCATAACTGAAACAACTCTAGGACCTTGCTCATGCCCAGACCTTGCAATTCAAGACCCAGAAACAGCATGTGATACATCATGGCAGCCGGTTTGCGGATGCGACGGTGTCACATACGGAAATGAATGTGAAGCTTGGCACTGGGGCGGAGTAACAGAATGGACTCAAGGTGAATGCGGACAGATAGGCGATTGTACTGATGTTGGTGGAGTAGATTTCGGACTCTGTGAAATGATTCTTGGTTATGCCGTGAGCAATGGGGAATGCACAGTCATTTCAGGCTGCGGAACTATTGATTCTACTGGAGTTGATTATGCCTCGGCCTTTTTCTCATCGCTAGGTGCTTGCGAAGCTACTTGCGATAACGTGGTTCTTTGCATTGACACGTTACTCATCGATCCGGATATCTTGTGTACTCAGGAATGGGACCCTGTTTGCGGTTGCGATAGTGTGACCTATACCAATGGTTGCATAGCACTGAATTCTTATGGAATTACAACATGGACAGAAGGTGAGTGCGATACAATAACCTCGGTGCTTCCGATTATTGGCAGCCAATTTGCATTATTTCCCAATCCAGCGCATGATGTCTTATCCGTCAAATCGGACAACAACATGGAGTATTCAATTTCGATCTCAGACATCTCAGGCCGTTTGATCTTTAGACTCGAAAATGCTATAGGTAAAATTGATCTCAATATATCAGCATACCAGCAAGGCATGTACATGGTCACTCTTCGAAGCAATTCAGGTGAAGCCAGCGTGCATCGAGTGATAGTAGAATAATTCTTTTCAACTCAACGAGGCCGATTGATATTTCTAGAATGTCAATCGGCTTTTTTTATACCAGAATTTCACTGAATATGTGGAAGGACGTTTGCACGCAGTGCTATTGAAATTGAGCGCCTACATCGGCTAGATCATCGTAAAAAGAAGGATAACTCTTCGATACGGCATCGGCATTTTCGATAATGATTGGGGCGCCTCCAAGTCCCAAAATCGCACCAGCCATAGCCAAGCGATGATCGCCATGCGAATTGAATGTGCATGGAACTACGTCGGCGGGCTTGATGATCATAGTGTCTCCCTCAAATTCAATGGGGATTCCAGCAGCCCCAAACTCACTTTGAAGAGTAAGAGCGCGATTGCTTTCTTTATGAGCCAGTCGATGGATGCCCGTAATTCTTGATTCTTTGTCTGCAAAAGCCGCTAAAGCTGCCAGTGGAGGAAATAAGTCTGGACAATCGGTGGCGTCGAAGTTGAACCCTTTGATGCCGTGGTTCACGACTTGAATGTCACCGGCATTGTTTTTCAATTTAGTACCAGAGAAAAGCAGTGGACCTGAAATAGCCTGATCGGCCTGGGTGAAAATCGTGTCCAGATGGTTGACTTGATATTTGCCTTCGGCAGCAACTGCACCAGCTACTAAAAGAAAGGCTGCGGCGCTCCAATCGGCATCTGTATCGATGTCTAGTTCTGTATAATTCTGCGGACCGGGAATTTCAAAATACCATTCTTCTTTTCGATGAATCTCGATGTCATATGCCTCGAGTATCTCCAGAGTCATTTCGATGTATGGCTTGCTTACAGGATTCTCAATACGCAAGGTAGAATTCCCATTGCAGCAGGGAAGGGCCATAAGGAGTCCACTTATAAACTGTGAAGAGTAGCTGCCGTCGACAACCAAGTTTCCGGGTTGAAGTTTTCCGCTGAGCTTGAAGGGCAGAAAATCGCCCACGGATTGCACATCGACTCCAAGTTGGGGAAATACTTGACCGAACATAGGGTGGGGGCGTTGCAGCAAAGAGCCTTGTCCGCCCAATGTCAAGTCGATTCCGGTGAGTGCAGCGAGTGGAGCAAAGAGACGCATTCCAAGGCCTGATTCTCCAGCGTGAAGGTCGCCATGTCTAGGGTTCAGTGGACCGCGTACGAGAATGTCGGGACCGTCTTCTTCAATCTTGGCACCAAGAGTAGCTGCCATGCCGACAGCAGCCATTCCATCATCGCTGTAAGACGGATTGCCTATTCGCGTTGTTCCAGTGCTTAGCATGGCACCTGCAACCAAGCGTTGAAAAACACTTTTACTGGCCGGAGGAGTGATTTCACCCTGCAGTAGTGATGGGAAGACGGTAATATTCATGAACGAATGCCTGTGTAGATTGTCGCAATGCCACCTGTTACGGGTTTTGCAATTACGTCGCGAAAGCCACATTTCTGCAGAATATTGACAAATTCCTTTCCTTCAGGGAAAGCGTTCACAGACTCTGGCAAATAAGTGTAAGCTCTTGAATCTTTAGAAACCAACTTACCAATAGTAGGCATGATAAACCGAAAGTAGAATCCGAAAAGTTGCTTCATGGGGAACTTGGCGGGCTTTGAAAATTCAAGGATTACTCCAAGTGCTCCCGGTTTGAGAACGCGGTGCATTTCTTTCAAGCCGGCTTCCAGATTTTCAAAGTTTCGCACTCCGAAACCTACCGTGTAGCCGTCGAATGACTCGTCTTCGAAAGGAAGATTTTCTGAATCGGCTTGGATGAGCTCGATTTTATCAGATAGGTCTTTCTTCTTGAGTTTAACGTCACCAACATCCAGCATGCCACGACTAATGTCAATGCCAATGATCTTTCCAGAAGCGACATCCATTTTCGCTGCCTGAATGGCAAAATCTGCTGTTCCTGTCGCAATGTCCAAGATATCTGAGGGCTGCGTTTTCTTCAGAATTTTAAGCGCTTTTTTCCGCCAAAGCACATCAATGCCTAATGAGAAAAAGTGGTTGAGGAAATCGTAGCTGTGAGCAATGTTATCAAACATTTCGGCTACCTGCTCTTTTTTACCGCTTGTATCGCTGTATGGTTTTACAACTTCTTTCATATCTATCCTACCATTGTGTGTCCCTGAGGGTACTTGTAATTATTAGATGTTGCACCGCCACTGAGGGCAAATGCGACCGTCAATGTTCCAACCCTACCTACTAACATTGAAAGCACCAAAACTATTTTCCCCGTAGTGGAGAAGTCTGCCGTGATTCCAGTTGACAGACCGACTGTTCCCATTGCTGACACTTGTTCGAACATAATGTCAAAAATCCCTCTCCCTTCAGCTGCCAGAATATGGCTTTCACTAATGGAAAGAACAACAGTTGCTACTAAGTTTCCGATGATGAAAATGAGCAGCACTGAATAAGCTCGTGACTTAAGGATTCCGCCAATTCGACGTTTGAAAATCTCAGTATACTGGCGTCCTTTAATCGTCGCAATTACATCGGCAAATATAATGGCTAAAGTTGATGTTTTAATACCACCTCCAGTTGATGAAGAGGATGCTCCTATGAACATTAATATGATTAATATGAACAACATGGGAACTCCAATAGACCCTATATCGACAGTGTTGAACCCGGAAGTACGTGTAACAGATTGAAACACAGAGGTCGTAATCTTTCCGAAGAAGGATTGACCTGACATGGTATTGTCGTACTCCAAAAAGAAGTAGAGTAAACTACCTCCTATGACCAACCACAAAGAGAAGTAGAGGGCTATTTTTGTTGGGAATTGAATCTGCTTCCAGGGGTTCTTCATGCGGTCACGCAGTCGGACTGGATCAAATAGGTCAAAGACGGCAACCATTCCGAGTGCGCCGAAAAACACCAATATTGTAACGATCCAATGAATGAAATAATTGTCGGCAACAGTCTCGTGAGCTAGGCCATTTTTGAATAAAGAGATACCCGCATTGTTGAATGCCGAGACGCTGTGGAAGACAGAGTAAAATAGCTTTTCACCTACTGAGGCGAACACAACCTTAGAACTCCAGAAGAAATACATGAGCAAGGCACCAATCAATTCGATTGCTGTGCTCCATACAATTACTTTACTGAGCATTCCTGCCGCGCTATTTATAGAGTCTCGATTGACGAAATCTTCTATTACATCGTGCTGTTTGATGCCAAAACCAAGCCTTGATGCCAAAGCGAGAAACGAACCAAAGGCGATTATGTTCAGTCCGCCTAACTTGATAAGTATGAGAATGACAATTTGACCTTTGAAGGTAAAGAAACTCACAGCGTCTTCCACCATCAATCCTGTCACGCATGTCGCACTTGTGCTTGTGAAAAGGGCGTCAACAAAATTCATATGCCCCTCCATAGAAGTCATTTCAGGCAGCATCAATAGTCCAGTTCCTGAGAAAATAATAACCAAGAAGCTGGCAATAAATACCGATGCAGGATGCACCTTGAATCGAGGCAAGTAGGAGGAAGACCTTCCTGCTTCAATGATGACAATAGACAGGAAATAAAGTTGAATGAATATGGTAGAAAGGTCTCGGAACTTTGAGATGTCGAAATACCGAAAGATCTCTTCTAGCAATAACGTGTCAAAAATGTTGTAGGCAATACCTTCAATCAGTAAGATCGCCATCATGATACCTTCAAACCACGTACTCTTTATGAGTTGAAGGGGATTGAAATCATATATGATTCGCACAATATATTGCAGCAAGTAGAAGGCAAAACTCGTTTTAATAATCTGAAAAAGCAGATCTTTTTCCTGGTCGATAAGAGGAAATCCGTAGTAATAGACAAGCGTGAGAATCGCAAGAATGGTGACTATGATGTTGACCGACTTGAACAACCGTAGCACTGCTGTTTTGTTTCCAAAAAGCCAAATATTGATCCGTTCTCTTAGCGATTGAATTGACATATTTTACAATCTCTCTGCTTCTGCTTTAAGCTTGTCCTTGTCTATAGGCACAACGCCAGTCTTTTCGCAAACCATGCCTCCTGCCAAATTGGATAAGCCAGCAATGAGTTTTGGATTTGCACCTGCTGCTAAGGCAAGTGAAGCGACACTTATTACGGTGTCGCCCGCGCCACTCACATCCACAATTTCTCTTCTGTGGGCAGGTATGGCAAAATGTTCATTGCCTTGTTTGATCAACACGCCTAGTTCAGACAAGGTGACCAAAGAAAGTCCATTGTTCAATTTAGCTTCCATTGCTGAGATTGCTCCCAACAAGGCTTGGGTGTCAT
>JBLHIB010000141.1:0-7696 GCA_047615865.1 Gammaproteobacteria bacterium | reverse complement strand
GAAGGTCTTTCATAGATTTGCCGATAGGCTAAAAAAGACTAGAACTCACCCCGTGATCAATCCCCAAATCAACAGAGACCAACCCCCTACAGAATTTCATTTTTTGGAACAACGACTTTGGTTGGATCCGCTTTGTGCGATGTATTGGGAAGACCAGGATATGTTGATAATCTCAGATCTACATCTGGGAAAGTCGGGACATTTCAGGCGATATGGAACTCCATTACCACGGAAAGTAGGGGACAATAACCTCTGGAATTTAGCTCTGTTATTGGATCGCTATTCACCAGAAAAAGTTCTGCTACTGGGCGATCTCTTTCATAGCGAACACAATGAAGAGTGGGACCAGTTTCTCGATCTCAAAGCCAATTATCCAGGTATTAAATGGATACTAGTTAAAGGAAATCATGATATTCTAGATGAGACGATTTATTCGCTTTCGAATTTAGAGGTTGTGGATGTTCTTCATTTGGGACCATTTTGCTTTGTCCATGAACCTGACGATTTAAAAGGAAAAACAGGATATGGTCTTGCAGGACATATTCATCCTTGTGTGCGTCTTTCAGGTAAAGCCCGACAAAGTCTGCGCTTGAAATGCTTTTGGTTTGGGAAATCAGAGGGTGTTATGCCAGCTTTTGGAGACTTTACGGGCAGTCATCGAGTTGTTCCTAAGAAAGGCGATGATGTGTACGTAATTGCTGGTGACGTTGTGAGGAAAGTCTAAGGATTCAATATCATTCGAGACATTAAGTCACCGTGCACATAGCGGTATTTGACGGTGGCTTCTCCTTTTTCGTTGTAGTCGTACATGGTACCTTCTTCTACGCCACGTTCATAAAACTCCACGGATTTGACATTGCCATTCTCCCAAAAGTATTTCCATTCACCATGCTCTTTACCATTTTTATAGTAGCCCACATAGTCCAATCCACCATTTTCGAAATACAGCTCTTCCTTCACACGTTCGTTCTCGGGTCCTTCCGTATAAAAAACGACATATGGCTCTCCGTTGGACCAGCTTCGGACTATATGTTTTATGAGTCCGCTGTCTTGCAAGACAAAAGGGGTGAATACAAACAATTGTGCTAAAAAAAAGCTTTTGAACATATGCTCATTATTGGTGTTGTCGAAGAGCATACGAGAATACCGCCAATAGGTTATAGGGAATAATCTTATTCTCTATGCGTTACCTTCTTGAGTTTTTGCATTCAATTGTAGAGAGCGTATAAATAGCACATTTGTACATCAAACAGATCTATTGACGGAAAAGGAAATCATTCAAGCTGCCAAAACAAACTCACAAGGGTTTGCTCGTATTTATGAGCTACTTTACAATGAACTTTTTCGTTTTATATTTAAAAGAGTTTCGGATCGTGATTTGGCTGCCGATTTGGTTTCACAGACCTTCGTCAAGGCTTTGGTCAATATCACTTCATTTAAAGACACGGGGGCACCCATTAAATCATGGATTTATAGAATCGCCGTGAACGAAGTAAACATGCATTTCCGCAATTCTAAAAAAGTATTTGTTACCCGGGTTTCATTTGATATGCTTGCTTCTCTTGAAGAAGATGTTGATCCTGGAATTGGTCGAGAAGAAAAGCGCAGAAGATTGTTAGAGGGTTTGAATCAGCTAGATGAGACTTCTACCTTATTGATCGAAATGCGCTATTTTCAGCAAATGAGGCATAAAGAGATGGGGGATATCCTTGGTGTTTCTGAGGATGCCGCTAAAATGAAGGTACACCGTGCCTTCAAACGCTTAAAATCCATTATTTTGAGGACTGATGAGAAGATTTGAGGTGGATAATGAACAAGAGCCGTTGACCGACGAGCAGATTTCCAAGTATAAGGACTATGGGAAAGTTGTGAGCTCATATGAGCAAACACTTCATGACATCCATAGAAAGCCTCTCTATAAAAATCCACTTGCCTTTCTCGCCTTGTTGGTCTTCTTACTCATCTTTTATTTGGTTTTGAAATCGGCCGAGACTTCGGAACCATTGGAGAGAGAAGGGAACGAGATTGAGAAGGCTGAGTCAATAAATGAAAATGGTACTTTGTGATGCATAGCGGAAAGACTCCAAAAGACCTTTTCCATGGCCGTCAACGAAACATTTTAAGTTCCAATACGTATATTTAGGTGACTAATTTTAGACTTATTGTTACCTAATCTTGCAAAATATCTCTTGGGGATTTTTTACTGTTTTAGCGCGACTTTTATTATGGCGCAACACGACGAATACCTCAACTATAAAATTCCACATCAACGCGTAGCAGCCGATTTGGAATTGCTGCATTCGGTATTGTCTGAATCGCATCCGGGATTTGATCTCTATCTCAACCACCACGAAATTGACAGTCTTTTCTCTCAGCGGATCCCTAGTGCCGGATTGACTTTTACCGAAACCTATTCCCATCTAGCAAGTCTTATCGATCACATTCACGACGGTCATACCAATGTTCACCTCAATGAAGAATTGTCAGACTATATACTCTCAACACAACGGTTTTTTCCTTTTACCTTAAAATTCATTGATGGTTTGGCTTATGTAGATCACAATTTTAGTGAGCACGAATACATGGATCGAGGTTGTCAGGTATTGGCGATCAATGGAATGGATATAAACTGCATAGTTGAGGAACTATTGCCATTTATCACCTGTGACGGTGCACCTAGAGGGGCGAAATTCGAGCAATTGGAGGGGCAGTTTTGGTGGTTTTATGCTTTGAGATTTGGTTTCAAAAGTACTTTTCGGCTGCACTATTGTGATGTGTTTGAGCGTGAAGATTACCAGGCCAAGAATCTGGTTGTTACAGCAATTCGCTACAGCGACCGATTTGACCTTCTCCAAGAAGTTTATGGATTTGGACATCGGGCACCGGCTTCCAAAATGGACTTCGACATCAAAGATGGAATAGGCTTTCTGACGATCAACCAATTTCATGGAATCAGTAAGATTAATTATGGGATGTTTTTGAGCAAGTGCTTCCGTATATTAGAAGATAGGGAAGTGGAATCCTTGGTCATTGATATTCGTGAGAACGGAGGAGGGCGTGAGGGATTTGAGAATATGTTGCTTTCTTATTTACCACATACGCTGAATGAGAAATATGATCTTGTGGAAATTAGAAGTGTAGAATCTTCGTACTACCAATTTATGAAAGGAGCCACGAAAAATCGATTTAGTGATTTCTTATACCGCACTTTTGAGTTCAAAGAGACTGACGATGCGTGGATGAGAAGGGATCGCTTCCAACGTACTTTACTCCATCAAGATCCGCAATTTCTAGGTGACGTCTATGTGCTCATCGGAGGCGAGGTCTTCAGTGGGGGCTCGGATTTCGCTTCTATGGCCAAATCGTATGTTCCTCGTTGCACCTTAATAGGAACGGAAACTTTAGGAGGGGCCACCGCCAATAGCAGTGGATATTTCTACCGATTGATTTTACCGAATAGTGGACTGGTAGTTGAGATTCCTCGAGTGCTTTTTCAACTAAATGTTCCAGTAGCGCAATGCAATAGAGGTGTGGTTCCAGACATAGAAGTGAATCAGACCCTTGACGATTTTCTCGCGGGAAGAGATCATGTAATGAATAAAGCCATTGAAATTGTCGGTGAACGACAGGAGATAGCTAAGATTAGGTGATGACTTTCTTTCAATAGTGGATTGCAGATTCTTCCAATTTCGATTCTGTTAATATTGCTTTCTAGAGCGGTTCGATTAACTTTGAACAAACTAGAATCATGAAACGTACGACTTTATACTTGTGCTTGAGTCTCATAACGATAAGCCAATATGCACAGGACTACAATGTCCTCTTTATCGGTAACTCATACACCTATGTCAACGATTTGCCGTTGATGTTGTCGCAAATTGCCCAATCAAAGTCCAATAGCATCATTACAGCTTCAAGCACTCCGGGAGCATATAGCTTAGAATCTCACACGGAAAATGCCACAACGCAAGAATTGCTGCAAAACGGTTCTTGGGATTATGTCATTCTTCAGGAACAAAGTCAGATGCCAGCGTTTCCTATCAATCAAGTTGAGGCCGATGTATACCCTTATGCTCAAGCATTGGTAGACACTGCTCGTGCAAACAATGATTGTGTAATGCCCATCTTTTATATGACATGGGGACGAATGGACGGAGACATAAACAATTGTGAATCATACCCACCTGTATGCACTTATGAGGGCATGCAAGACCTGCTCACAGAACGTTACCAAGCTATGGCAGAAATGAACGACTGTTGGGTTTCTCCTGTTGGGGCAGCTTGGAAGCAAGTGAGAGCGGAGACCAATGACGAAATTCAACTGTACGCGAATGATGGATCGCATCCTAGTCCCTCAGGAACATATTTAGCTGCCTGTGTCTTTTATGCCATGATGTGGAATGAGAGTCCAGAGGGGAGTGATTATTATGCCGGATTAGATGAGGCAGATGCTCAATATTTGCAAGCGGTGGCAGGTTCTGTTGTTGCTAACAACCAGGAAGCATGGAATCATTTTCCCAATGTGGCGGCCCAATTGGACATTAGTCAAGGGTTACCACCATTCTATTCAGTTCAAACTGATCTTTCTTATTGGGCAGACAGTGTGCTCGTAAACTTTGGAGATCAAGAATATTTATGGTTGGACGGAGCTATAAACGCCTTGCTGTTTGAAGATGGGACACTCACTTATGACATGGAAATCTATTCTTCATGTGGCACGGTTGTCGTAGTTGAGATGATCGAAATTGGCGATTTAATTGGTGTTTCCGAAGACCAAATTGAAAGCGTCAAAGCTTTTCCTAATCCGACTACCGACTGGATAGAAATTGAAGGTTTGTCAACAAAATTCAGCTACCGATTGTATACGGTAAGTGGAGATATGGTTGAAGAGAACAAGGATGCCAATATATCCATTGCAACAAGTCATCTGGCAAAAGGCCGCTACATTGCTGTGCTAGAGCACAGCGAAGGTATGGCTATCACTTCATTTATTAAACAATAAGAAATCTCAATTTATTGAATGAGTACATCCAGATTTCCTGTTAAAGGAATGATTGCACCTGCTGGACTTCCATTAAAAGATTGCTGAACATTCAAGTTGAAACTTGCGCTCTCGCTGCCTCCGAATATTGCAGGAGTGATACTTACATTTCCTATTACCGGAACAAAGGTGCGCACCAAGACTGTTGGGTCATTGTAGTTGACTTCTTCAATCTGCACCGAAATAAATGGGCTGAGCATCAAATCAAAATATTCGTGGTGCACTGAATCCGTTTCGATGATAATGTTCAGGTGGTGAGGTTCTGATTCTCCTGTTGCAGCCACATCAGCTGTAATGTAATATCTCCTGCTCAATATGTTGTTCTCATCCGGGCGCACAAACTCAGACATTAGCAAGTCATGATTCGATCCAAACCAATTCACTTTACCACAATCGCACTCGAATACAGGGTTGATAAACTCCTCGCTTTTTTTACAAGATGTAAATGCGGCTCCAGAAGCCAATACAAATAGGAAGAGATATATTGTTTTTTTCATGTCCTTGGTTTAGCGAGGATAAAATTACTCAAAATCGGGGTAGAGAAGATACTTCCGACGGAGCTTTTTGAATATTTCTAGATCTGCTTGCCAGCTATCTTGAATTTCTATGCTCGTTTTTCCAGCAATTATTTGCTTTCTTAATTGCTCTGTGCCTGCAAGTTTGTCAAAGAATTCGGGTCTGTCAAATAACTCTTCCGATCCCAATTCTTCGTTCATGGAAATTAACCATTCCAAGTACAATTGACCCGTGGAAGTAAAGTAGAAATCGCCGAAATCTTGAAGTAAATGACCTGAACAGGAAACGTTTTTATGCTTAGGGTACTCAGAGACGCCTGGGATGCTTTTCGGTGTAAAATCAATCTTTCCTGCGTGTTTTGGGTGTCCCATAAGCTGAAAAGGGTACTCGGTTCCACGTCCAACGCTTACCGAAGTAGCTTCGAACAAACAGAGAGAAGGATACAAGTATATCGCAGTAGTATTAGGCAAATTGGGAGAAGGAGCAATGGGCAAATCATACAAATCTAAATGATGGTAATTGGTGCAGGCCACAACGCTCAGGTCGCACTTTATTCCCGCCGATAGCCATCCTTCATTGTTGATCATTATGGCCAATTCGCCCACTGTCATTCCATGTACGATTGGAATCGAGTGCATTCCCACAAATGAGCTAAATTTTTGATCGAGAACTGGACCGTCGACATAAAATCCGTTGGGATTGGGTCGGTCCAGAACGATAAAAGATAAATTGTTTTCTGCTGCAGCCTCCATCGCGAGGTGCATGGTTGAAATAAAGGTGAAAAACCGAGCGCCGACATCTTGAATGTCGAATATTAGCACGTCAATGTCCTTCAATTGCTCCGGGGTTGGCTTTTTATTCTTGCCGTACAGCGAAACGATAGGTAGCTGTGTGATAGGATCGATTGAGTTCGATATGTGAGCGCCATCAGCAGCTTGACCTCGAAATCCATGCTCAGGCGCAAAGACACATTTAATGTCTGCACCAAGAGCCAAAAGACTGTCCACTAAATGTGTAGATTCAATTGTACTTGTCTGATTGGCAATGATTCCAACTCTTTTTCCTTGCAAATTTGGCAAGTACGAAGATGTGCGCTGGGCACCTGTTACAATGCTTGAATTTGGCCGCGTAAGGCTTGCGTGCTCTACGCTTTGACATGATCCAAAGAAGGTGACAAGAAGAACGAGTAAAGTGAAAGGGAGTCGGTACATATTGTTCATACAGCAAGAATTGTGCAAATATCTAAGACTGAATGAATCTTCGCAATGCCATGCCGCATATATTTGCAGTCAACTGTGGCAAACTCATCATCATTTATAGCAAAGCGTCTTATTGGAGGCAAAGGTAGTCGGTTATCGCGACCGATCGTTACTATTGCTATGATCGCAATAGCCTTGGGGGTTGCGCTCATGATTGTTGCTTTGAGTGTTCTTCGTGGGTTTCAAGAAGAGATTAAACAGAAGCTGATTGGGTTTGGGGCGCACATACAGGTCGTCTCATCGGATGATAACTTTTCTAAGGAATCGGTGAGAATGCGCCATGACATGAATTTGGTGCAATCATTGGATTCATTAGCGGGGGTTCAGCATGTCCAACGTTTTGCCTTAATGCCTGGAATTCTTGAATCGGAGTCCATAGAAGGCGTCGTTGTGAAAGGAGTCACGGATGACTTTTCATGGAAATTTTTCGATGACAAGCTTGTCGAAGGAAAATTATTGAACGATACCTCTCTTCATTCGAATCAGTATATTATCATTTCGAAGACCTTGGCTAGCCGTTTGTCGGTTGAATTAAATGACAAGATCACCCTTTATCTCGTTCGGAGCAAAGAGGATATTAAGCCCCGAACCTTTCGCATTGCGGGTCTTTTTCAGACTGGTTTGGATGAGTTTGATCGGAAGTTTGTCTTGGTCGATATGGATCATATCCAGCGCACGCAAGGATGGGGACTTGAGGCTCAGATAAGGATTGATACCACGTGTGCTTCTGGATATACGGCTGAAGGGTTGGCGTTTGGCGGTGATGGAAATTTCGACTACCACTGGACCGATTCGTCATGGTTTGGCCCTGGGCCGCACGCCATTTGTCCGAAGGACGGAGAAAGAATAGAACTGATAGTTAGCGACCAAAGTGAAACGT
>JBLHIB010000140.1:0-7717 GCA_047615865.1 Gammaproteobacteria bacterium | reverse complement strand
ATGATTCTGCAGACGAATTTAGTGTTGAGGTAGATTATATGACGGCACCAGATCTCACGAACAAAATTTTGATACTAGCGGATCCAATGATTGCATCGGGTGTTTCTCTTTACAAGAGCTATAAAGCTTTACTGATGAGAGGGGAGCCAAAAGAAGTGCATGTAGTGGGTGCAATAGTCAGCGCTCAGGGATTGGCGTATTTAAAGAAAAAGATGGGAGCGCGTGTTCATTTTTGGGTTGGTGCGGTGGATTTAGAATTGACTGCTAAAGCTTACATCGTTCCCGGGTTGGGTGATGCCGGAGATTTGGCCTTTGGAAACAAAGAATAGTGATGGGAGATAGCGCATATTGGATTGAATTTTGTCTGATGGTGTTCTCAAGCATCGTGAAATTTGTAATTACGCCGTCAATTATGGTGGCCAGAGGCTGGAGTTTTGTAGAAACGGTTTTGATTTCAACCATTGGGGCCGTCATTGGATGTAGTTTCTTCTATCATTCAGGTGATTTATTCTTTAAATGGTTGCAAGGTAAAAGGAGACGTCAGTCAAAGAAATTTTCTTGGAAAAGCAGGGCCTTAGTCCGTGTGAAATCCAAATTAGGGCTTATGGGATTATTGTTGATATCAGGTCTTATTTCAGTACCAATTACCGCGGTCCTGGCTGCACGATATTTTAAAAAAAAGAGCACATTGCCGCTTCTGTTTCTTGCTTTCTTTCTTTGGTCGATTATACTGACCGGCATAAGCATGGGGTTTGGTAATTTAATTCAATTCTTGTCTCGATGAAGTATAAACACGTATTTTTTGACCTGGACCGCACCTTGTGGCATTTCGAAAAGAATTCTCAGGAGACACTTGTCGAGATTATAAGTGATATGAACTTGTCGAAAGAAGGGGTAGAGACTCTCCCGCTGATTGAGACGTATCGAAAGATCAATGAAGAGTGCTGGGGGCTTTATCGAAAAGGCTTGATGCAAAAAGAGGAGCTTCGCGTAGTTCGGTTTCAGCGAGCATTGGAGCATCATGGCGTCATGGACAAAGCCAAGGCCGAGCATATGGCTGATGCATATGTTGAAATAAGTCCGACCAAAACTCACCTTTGCGAGGGGGCAATTCCTATGTTGGATTATCTTAAGTCTAAGGGATACGCACTTCACATTATTACAAATGGATTTGCTGAAGTTCAATACATTAAGTTGGCAAATTCAGGGCTTAAAGGCTTCTTCGGTGAAGTCATCGTTTCAGAAGAGGTAGGTTATAAAAAGCCACATATAGAGGTGTTTTCGGCAGCTTTATCTAGCGCTGGCGCAAATAAGATTGAATCGATAGTGATTGGAGATGATCTTGAGGCAGATATTGGAGGGGCTCGAAATGCGGGGATAGATCAAGTTTATTATAATCCCGACCAAGAGGCTCATGATGATCAGACCACATTCGAGATCATACACCTGGAAGAAATTCATAATATTTTATAAGTCATTGATCAATATTCGACGATGTCCTGTGGGACTGAAGTTGATTGTTATATTTTTGAATCAAAATAATAGACATGGCAGAGAATCAAAAGAAAGGACAGATCAATATTGAGCTTCCTGAGGATAAAGCGGAAGGAATTTATGCAAACCTTGCAGTGATAACACATTCGCCTTCGGAGTTTGTATTGGACTTCATCAGAATGATGCCAGGCATGCCTAAAGCGCGAGTTCAATCACGTATGATTTTAACTCCGCAGCATGCAAAGCGTTTAATGCGTGCCTTGGGTGAGAATGTGCAGAAGTTTGAAGCACAGCATGGTCCTATTAAGGACATTAAAGGTCCTGAGGCAGGTGTTCCAATGAATTTTGGTGGGCCGGCTGGAGAGGCTTAGAAAAAGAGCTCCTTCGTTTCGCGAATAACTCCTCTTACTTTACCTAGTAATTCTTGACCTTCAAAAGGAGTGTTTTTTCCTTTTGAGAAGAAATCGGCTTTCCTAATCGTATTGATTTCAGTCGGATTGAAGAGCGTCAAGTTTGCTGAGTTACCTTCTTCGATACCATCAATTTCGTTCTTGAAAATAGAGCGAGGATTGGCGCTGAGCTTGGCTATTATTTGGTCTGAAGTAAGGTGATTATGCAGTGCTTCGTTGGCAGTAGAAAAAGTGGTTTCAATGCTACTCATTCCGAATGCTGCGTGTTCAAATTCACAGCGCTTACTTTCAATTTCGTGTGCATTGTGATCCGAACAAATAACGTCTATCGTGCCATCTTTGAGTCCGCGAATCAAAGCTTTGACGTCTGCTGTGCTTCTAAAAGGAGGCAATACTTTGCGGTCGGAGTCGAAAGCGTTCATATCGTTTTCCGTGAAATGCAATTGGTGAGCTGCAACGCCACAGGTGATTTTCAAACCGTCTTTCTTAGCTTTTTTGATCAGGTCTACTGATCCAGCAGTACTGATCATTAGAACATGCATTTTTCCGTTTGTATAGCGCAAGAGTTCAATGTCTCTGGAAAGTCTCATCTCTTCAGATAATGAAGGGATTCCCTTTACGCCATGAGCTACGCTTTCTGGGCCTTCGTTCCAGACCCCACCTGGTGCGATTGTATCATCGAAAGGGAAAGATAAAATTAGGCCGTCAATGTTCTTGCTATATTCCAGTGCTCTGTTCATGAGCTCCGGATTATTGACTGGGTTTTTGTAATCTGTAAAAGCAACCGCGCCCGCCTGGTGCATGTCGAGAAATTCAGCAAGTTGACTGCCTTGAGAATTTTTAGACAAAGCTCCTGCTGGCAATAGCTCAACCAAATGGCTTGCAGAACGTAGTTTTGCGTATTCGAGTCCAGCCTTGTTATCAGCAACTGGATTTGTAAGCGGCATAGCAACTACACCAGTGAATCCGCCATGGGCCGTCGCGTTTAATCCGGTATTGATGTCTTCTTTGTGTTCAAATCCAGGGTCTCCGAAGAGTGCGCACGAATCGAACCATCCAGGAGATATGCAAAGGCCTTTTTCTTGAATCACTCTGTTCTTGTCGGTAGGAATATTGGTCGCTATTTTGGCGATCTTTCCTTTGAGGATTAGCACGTCTCTTGTGCTATTGTTCAATTTGCTGTTTGAGTCTATGATCTGAACTGACTTGAGAAGAATGCCCATATCTTTATTTCAAAAGTTTGATCAATGCAATTTCGATGACTAAGAATAACAAGGCTAAAATTATAAATAGCGGCCAAAGCTTCTTGCCATCGTTTAATTCTCCTACTTCAGATTTTAAAGTCTCCAGTCCGCCAGTCAGAATAGTGAAGTTAGTTGCTCCCATTTCTTGAATGATGTTATTCGCATCGCTTGGAGAGTAGAAAGCCAAATCACTTTCATCGCGCTGGTAGTTGAATGAAAAGACATCAACTGTTTGCTCTTTTCTTTGCAGATCGTATGATCCTGCTTCAGACGGCTGGCCATGAAGATAAATCTCAGTAGTTCCTCCTGTCCTGCGAAAGTCTGGAAGAAAGTCCAAACCTGTTCGTGAATCAGTCAGGTGGAAAGGTTCCTGTGTGGCATCCGGCGCCGCAAAGGTCTCAGCAAGTTCGTCTTTGCCAATAATATAACTCAATCTGTGCGCTCGCTGAGCAAACTCGGCTATACGTACCAATGAGGTTACGAAAAGTGCGTGTTGCGAGAAATTACTTTCTGTTGGGATAAGCGAAACTGCCGATAGATAAACTCTACCTTCTCCGCTTTTGAACTCACCGAGGAAACATGCTCCGCCTTGCATGGTAAGCAGCTGGTCTCCTTTGCTTCTGCTATTCAATCCTAGTGAATAGAAGTTTTGTGCTGTAGGCAAGTCGATGTTTTTCGGGAGACTTTCGAAAACGTCCTTGTACAGGAAGTGATCGAGGTTGATCTCACTTACTTTTCGAGGTCCGCTCATAAGACCTCCCATAGAAGGTGCGTCTATAAGTGATAAGAACGCATTGTATGAACTCAAGTCAACGTCCTTTCCAGGGATAAGTAGAACATGGCCACCGGCCTGGGTAAGTTTGCTCAATTCGCTAGCCAGGCCAGAACTAATCTGCGGCAGTTCATTGAGGATGATCAGCTCATGATTTGGAAGATCACTATAGTCAACTCCTAGAGAAGAGACCTGGGTGAAAGCAAAATATGGATCGTCTTCAAATACCTTTCGGACGAAGTTCGTTTTGCCACTGCCAATTTCAAGAATGTTGATGCGTTCGGCTACCTCAAAAGAGAAGTAGTACGAATCGTCAAAAGTCACTGGATGATCTTGTATCTGAACTTCGGCCTTATGGAAGCCTGGTTCAGAAATAGTGAAGAAAAGAGTAGTGTCGGTATATTGACCCGGTTCTATGCTGAAGCTAGCAACTGCTTTTTGAGATCCGTCAATTGTGAGCTTCAGAGGAATATTCTCTATCGACTCACTGTTCGTATTACCAATGCGTATTCGAAGTTGCTCTGTTGCATTGGCTCTGATTACTGGAGAGTCGAACCAAACTGAGTCGATGAAAATGTTGTCCTGATCAACTACGACATTTGGAACAAGTCGAAAATTGACAGCTGTATCCGCATTCATCGTTTCAAAATCGTGCGTGCTTTTCTGCAAGTCCGAAATGATGTAGGCCGTTTTAGCAGAAATATCCGATTGCGAAAGAGCTTCTAGTTGACGGGCGACAACGTCGGAGATGTTTCTGGTTGTCGGAGAGATTTGGATCTCGTCTATTAGTTCCACGACTTCATCTTTGTTCACTAGGAACTGGTGGCGACCTTCAAAATCATTCGTTACGACATGAAATAGATCAGTGGCTTGGTAAGCATCGACAATTTCCAAGGCTTGATTTCGAGCTAAATCGATGAGCCGGCCATCTTCATTTTCAGCTTCCATACTGAAACTGTTGTCTACGTACAAGCTCACTACTTTTTTTCCTGCACTCATGTCAGCATCATCGATCGGGATGAAAGGCTGGGCAAATGCGAGCACGATAGCTGCAATTGCCAACATTCGGGATGCTAGTATTAACAGGTGTTTGAGACGTGACTTACTTTGAGTTTCTTGCTTAACTTCTTTGAGGAAAGAGACGTTGGAGAATACAACGCGTTTGAATTTCCTAAAATTGAAAAGATGCACGATTACCGGAATGGCTAGCGCTAGGAGGCCAAAGAGTATTTCAGGGTAGACGAATTGCATCAAGGCACAAAGATATTTAAGTTTTCTGGTGTTTTGGAGTTAAAAAATACTTTCCGTGCTAGATTTGTACCATGATGCATATCACTCAAGAATTAAAAGGCTTTTTAGACCTGCAAGTTGACCGCTTCAATCGGCCAGATTTCATCGAGTTCGACCCGATCTCTATTCCCCATCAGTTTGATGAGCGTGCAGATCAAGAAATCATAGGTTTTTTAGTGGCAACAGTCAGTTGGGGCAATAGAAAATCCATCCTTAAAAGCGGGAAAAGGATGGTCGAGCTCATGGATAATGCTCCATTTGACTTTATGTCTAATCATGAGCAAGCAGATTTAAAACAGCTACTTTCTTTCAAGCACCGAACATTCAATGGCGATGATTTTATTTGTTTTATCAGCTCAATGCGTCATTTATTTGACAAGTATGGCTCTTTGGAGGCCGCATTTTATTCTCATTTCCGGAATGAAGGGGATTTAATGGATACTATTGAGCGATTCCGAGAAGATTTTTTTTCGATACCGCATTTACCACGAACTCAAAAACATGTTTCGAATCCAGCCAAGGGTTCGGCGGCTAAAAGAATACATATGTTTCTTCGCTGGATGATACGGAATGATGATCGCGAAGTGGATTTTGGAATTTGGAAAAAATTCTCACCGAGCGTGTTGACTTGTCCCTTAGATGTGCATTCGGGTAAAATTGCCAGGGAGCTGGGTTTGCTGGATAGAAAGCAAGACGATAGGAAAGCGGCAGTGGAGCTCAATGAAGCCTTACGGCACATGGATAATATGGATCCCGTTAAGTACGATTTTGCACTTTTTGGATTGGGTGAAGAGAGAAGAAGGATTGGCGGCTAGATTAAGCCTCTGTCGATCCGGTATCGCAGTTTACAAGATCAAGGCTTTGAGTTGAGGTAACTTCGGGGATGTTGAGATCAAAAATTACGAGATTAATTGTATTTGCCTCTACATTGATGTTACCCGAAAATAACACGTCATTTCCTTTTTTTGATAGTTGGGATCGATAGGGACTGACATCTTCCGACGTGTCAAACGCATATGTCATCTGCTGTCGAAAAGATAACGACGACTAGAGAATTAATACAGTTATTCCCAGAAAAAATTTCGCAGAGGAAAGAATATATCGATAGGAATAAGAGTTTTTTAAATCGCCCATTTTTTTAATTGAAATCACAATTGAACGGACTGAGCCATTCGAAATCCGCACTTACGACCACTATCATAGTTCATTGTTGGCAATTCTGCCATATCACATGCAATACAAAAGGTTGAATAATTGAATTATTGGTAATGATGAAATGGTTTTCTCTTTACTCTAAATAAAAAGTCCCCTGAAGAAGATTTCAGAGGACTTATATTTTATCTAACAATTCAGAGCGCTAAGAATTCGAAAACACCTTAAAAACTACAGTGTATAGTCGTTCGCATCAATAAGCGTCTGCGCAATTTGCTGACGAGTATCTTTGATGTTGAAGGGCTCCATTTTTGTGAATCGTTTGAGTCCAATCAACATCATCTTCAATTCATCGCCTTCGGCAAATGAGAGAAGCGCTTCTTTGGCAGAGCTATGAATAATCTCATTTGCTTCGTAGATAAACGCTTTCATCATGTTGATTTGCGTCTCGTTATCTTTTAAGCCTAAAGTTTTTACGCGCTTTTCGACACGCAGAAGGATTGATTCTGCTGCATAGGCTTGGATTATCATATCGGCAACATTCATAAGTACCTCTTGCTCTTTGGCGAGCGTAGTCATGAGCTTTTGAACTGCGGCTCCGGCAACCATAAGAATTGCCTTCTTGTGATTTTTTACGTACCCTCTAAAAAGGTCGAAATCATCGCTTGGCGCATCTCCGAATTCTGGAATTCCCATCAATTCATTGGCAATTTGAGTTGCAGGACCCATTAAATCAAGCTCGCCCTTCATTGCTTTTTTGAGGATCATATCAACAGTAAGCATACGGTTGATCTCGTTTGTTCCCTCAAAAATTCTATTGATTCTTGAATCTCTGTATGAACGTTCGATCCTAGTCTCGGCGCTGTATCCCATGCCTCCATGGATTTGGACACCTTCGTCGACGCAATAATCAAGCACCTCACTTCCTTGGACCTTCAACATGGCACATTCAGGAGCAAAGGATGCTATACCCTTGAGCATAGCTTCGTTCTTAGGCATGCCATTCGCAATCAAGTCTGCAATAGCGTCGTCGATGTTTTGAGCGGCGCGGTAGGTTGCAGACTCAAGGGCATAAATCTTTGTAGCCATTTTGGCCAACTTAGATCGGATGGCTCCATACTTTGAAATAGGGCGACCAAATTGATTTCTTTCATTGGCGTATTGAATGGAGTTGGACATTACTCCTTTTGCTCCACCAAGCACACCAGCGGCCAGTTTGATTCTGCCGATGTTGAGAATGTTTACCGCGATTTTAAATCCTTTGCCTCTTTCGTACAATTGATTCTCAACAGGAACTTTTACGTTATTGAGGAATACTTGACGTGTAGAAGATCCCTTGATGCCCATTTTTTTCT
>JBLHIB010000139.1:0-7839 GCA_047615865.1 Gammaproteobacteria bacterium | reverse complement strand
AGCTCAAAAGAGGACCTAATCCTTATGGGCGAAAGCAGTTTGGAGAAGTCGAAATCTATCAGTCCGCAAATATGGACGAAGACCCTGCTGGAATTGTTGTAATTTTGTGATATGTCTAAGATTCTTATAACTGGAGGTGCCGGATTTGTCGGAAGCGCAATGGCACGCAAGCTCGCGGAATTCCCTGGTGATGAAATTGTCATTGCCGATAACCTGCTCACAGGTCTCGTGTCAAATATTCCTGTTTCACCATTCAACAATATTCGTTTCATCAAATGTGATGTAAACAACTTCAACGATGTCTCTGGACTTTTCTACGCCAATAATTTTGATTATGTATTTCACTATGCCGCTATGGTAGGTGTGAATAGAACCTTACTCAACCCGGTAAAAGTTCTCAATGACATTGACGGAATTAAAAACATCCTGAACCTGAGCAAGAACACGCAAGTGAAGCGGGTGTTTTTCTCCTCATCTTCAGAGGTCTATGGTGAGCCATTCGAAATTCCTCAAAATGAAAATACAACTCCGCTAAACTCGAGACTTCCGTATGCAATAGTGAAGAATGTTGGCGAAGCATTTTTACGTTCATACCACGCCGAATACGGTTTAGATTATACTATTTTCAGATTTTTCAACACATACGGTCCCAACCAAAGCAAGGATTTTGTCATCAATAAATTCTTAGATGCAGCTTTAGCAGGAGACAAGCTGACAATCTATGGCAATGGCGAGCAAACTAGAACTTTCTGCTACATCGATGACAACATTGATGCGTGCGAGAAAATCTTTAGGGAATCGGCCTGTGTCAATGATGTTGTAAATATTGGATCTGATATTGAAACGCATATTCTCGACTTGGCACAGCGTATAATTGACTTGACCAAGTCGACATCAACAATAGAACATTTACCTCCTTTGAAGGAAGGAGACATGACTAGACGAAAGCCAGACAACAATAAGATGATGGACATTCTTGACCGTCAACTTATCCCCCTCAACGATGGCTTGAAAACAATTATCGATTCGCTAAAACCAGCGAAGAATGTGTGGCATTAACGGAATTTTCGGGCTCGAAACCCTAACTGACGTCCCCCAAATAATTGGCCGGATGAATGAAGCTATGGCCCATCGTGGACCTGATGCCGACGGATTGTACACCGACGATCGTGTTGCACTTGGTCACAGGCGTCTATCAATAATTGATTTAAGCGATGCGGGAAATCAGCCGTTTCATAGCGCCGACGGCGACGTTGTGCTGGTAGTCAATGGTGAGATCTACAACTACATTGAGCTCAAGGAGCAATTGTCCGACTACCCCTTTAAAACAGAATCGGACACCGAAGTTCTCATTGCGGCCTACTTGAAATGGGGCATTTCCATGCTTCAAAAACTCAACGGCATGTTTGCTCTTGCCGTTTGGGATCGACGTTCAAATGAAATGTTTCTGGCCCGCGATCGAATGGGAATTAAGCCACTTTACATTAGTCGTCAGAAACAGCAAATTCTATTCTCCTCAGAAATTCGATCTTTACTCGAATCAGGTTTGGTGCCCCGAAAGCTAGACGAAAATGGTTTGGTCGATTACTTGAGGTACGGCACTGTTCACGCTCCCCTAACACTTGTTGCCGACGTAGAGATGATTTTACCGGGACATTACGTCCACATTGGTGACAATCACATCGACGTAAAAAGCTATTGGTCAATTGCCACACATCTCGATGGCAGGGCCCAATACGCCGATAGAGCAACAGCCAAAGCGAAGATTCAAGAACTGCTCAAAGACAGTATTTCCCTTCGCATGCGCGCAGATGTTCCTTTTGGAGCCTTTTTATCTGGCGGAATAGACTCCAGCGCGATCGTAGGTCTCATGAGTCAAGTATCTCCTCGGCCAGTTAAGACTTTCTCGGTTACATTCGATGAAGAGGAATTCAATGAAGGTCCGTGGGCGCAAATGATTGCCGATAAGTTCAAAACCGAGCATACAGATATTAGATTAAAAATTGAGGACTTTTTAGAGCAAGTTCCAGCTGCCCTTGAATCAATGGATCATCCAAGTGCCGATGGACCCAATACCTATGTCGTATCCAAGGTGACCAAAGCGGCAGGCGTGACCATGGCCTTGTCCGGACTAGGCGGCGATGAGCTGTTTGCTGGTTACGACATCTTCAAAAGAATGCATTCACTGCAAGGGAAAAAGTGGCTTACAAGCTTTCCAAAGGGCTTACGTTTGCTGGTAGGGAAACTGATCAAGATACTACGTCCCGGAGTGGCAAGTGAGAAACTTGTGGCTATCTTAGGCCTAGACTACCTCGATTTTGAATATGTGTATCCGTTGAGCCGCCAAATACTTTTGGACAAACAAGTTTCAAAGCTTGTTGAACGCAAGAAACTGCCACAAAACAGTGTTCAAAAACTGCTAAGTGAATCCATCGCACATGGAAACCTTGGCTTTGGTTTACCCTTGCTAAGTAAGGTTAGTCAAGCAGAGATCAGCACCTATATGCAGAACGTCCTTCTTCGTGATTCTGACCAAATGAGCATGGCACATGCCTTGGAGGTGCGAGTTCCTTTCTTGGATCATAAGCTAGTTGAATATGCAACAGGCATCAATGACAAAGTCAAATACCCACATTCCCCAAAACAACTCCTTGTTGAGGCATTGGGAGATCTGCTTCCAGATGAAGTAGTGAATCGACCGAAGATGGGTTTTACCTTCCCTTGGGAACATTGGATGAAGAATGAACTCAAAGATTTGTGCGAAACACAAATCTCTCAACTAGCGTTAAGACCTCAATTTAATGAATCAGGAATCAACGACTTATGGAGTCAATTTCTTTCATCTAAAGTTAGTTGGTCACGAGTATGGCATTTGGTAGTGCTCAACCATTGGATGGAACGCAATGGGATCAAATAAAAAACTGAAAATTGCCATTCTCTGCGATTGGTATCTTCCAGGCTATAAAGCTGGTGGACCAATTCAATCTGTGGCCAATTTAGTAGCCAGCTTAGATCATGAATTTGATATAATTACTTCTGATCGAGACCTTGGAGAAACTAGCGCTTACAAAGACATTACTATAGACGAATGGACCAAAGGCAAATCTGAGGAAAGAATAATCTACCTGAGCCCCGAAAACCAAAATCAATCCAGGTATGAAGATATACTAGGTGCCGAGAAGTACGATGCTATATATTTAAACAGCATGTTTTCTCCAGCGTTCTCTATCAAACCAATGCAGGCTATTCGCCTTCTTAAACTGACAGACAAAGTTGTTCTAGCTCCGCGCGGCATGCTCAAATCTGGAGCAATGGCACAAAAAGGTTGGAAAAAGCGAGCATTTTTGTTAATCGCCAAAACCCTTGGGTGGTACAAAGGCATTCGATGGCATGCTACCAATGATCAGGAAGGTGATGAAATCAAGAATGTATTTGGTCAATGTGACATCCGGGTAGCTCCCAATCTCGTGTCCAATAATGGTTCTATTTTCTCCCCTACAGCAAAGACTTCGGGAGTTCTAAAAATGATCACGGTTGCCCGGATTTCTCCTGAGAAGAACATTCTCAATGCAATTCTGTTTCTCAACAATATGGACTTTGCAGCAACAGAGGTTTATTGGGAAATCTATGGCACTCAAAACGACTCTGCATATTTGGCCCAGTGCCAGGAAGCTGCATGTCACATTTCTGGAGCTAAGATAATTCTAAAAGGTGAGATTCAACACAATGAAATAGCAACGAAGCTAAGTGAGAACCACCTGTTCTATTTGCCCACCCTTGGAGAGAACTATGGCCATTCAATCGTAGAATCCTTCTTATCAGGAACACCTGCTCTCATCAGTGATATGACTCCTTGGAGAAATCTAACTGCTCTAAATGCTGGTTGGGATATGCCCTTGGAAAGGGACAGGTTTTCCGAAAAAATTACTGCCTGCGTTCGTATGAATCAGGAGGAGTATGATACATGGGCGAAAGGAGCTCATACCCTTGGTCAAGAAATTGCCATGGATTCAGAAGCTCGAACTGCAAACAATAATTTATTTTTGCTCTGAAATGCAACAACTGAAAACCGATCTAAGCAAGTACAACAACGACTGGTACAATCCAGGTGGCCGAATCAAACGAATAGTCTGGTATTCTATCAATTCACTTTTCTTCAAAAATGCTATGTTCATTTTTGGCGGAGTTAAGATCTCGATATTACGCATGTTTGGAGCCAAGATAGGAACTGGCGTGGTGATCAAGCCGAACGTAAACATTAAATACCCATGGCTTCTTGAAATTGGAAACAACGTATGGATTGGGGAAGAGGTGTGGATTGATAACTTAGCCATGGTCAAATTGGGGGATAACAGCTGTATTTCCCAAGGGGCAATGTTGCTTTGTGGAAACCATAACTATAAAAAAGTTTCCTTTGACCTAGTAGTAAGAGGAATTGAACTTGAGGAAGGTGCCTGGGTGGGCGCACATGCTGTAGTATGTCCTGGCATAAAATGTAAATCCCACAGCATTCTGACCGTGAATAGTGTGGCAACAACCCATCTGGAACCATATATGATCTACCAAGGTAATCCAGCAGTTCAAATCAAGGAACGGGTGTTCAAATCATGAAAATATCTATCATCACCATAGCTTGGAACAGCGCAGAAACTATTGAAGCAACAATTCAATCGGTAGTGGATCAATCTTACGAAAACATCGAATACATTGTAATCGATGGTGGCAGCAAAGATTCAACCATGGACATCGTCAATAAATTCGGTGATGATGTATCGATCAAGGTTTCCGAGCCCGACAAAGGAATCTACGATGCCATGAACAAAGGAGTTCAA
Source organism: Gammaproteobacteria bacterium (assembly GCA_047615865.1). Taxonomy (GTDB): domain Bacteria; phylum Bacteroidota; class Bacteroidia; order Flavobacteriales_D; family Sanyastnellaceae; genus JADFAK01. The sequence continues at coordinate 3,007 of JBLHIB010000139.1, read as the reverse complement.
AAGTCGACAGGAGACATTATTGGCATTCTTAATAGTGATGATTTTTATGCCGACAAAGAAGTGATTTCCGATGTAGTAAAATCATTCGGCGAGCAAAAGTGTGACGCGTTGTACGCAGATCTTGTGTATGTTGACCGCGAAAATACAGACAAGGTTATTCGCTATTGGCAGGCCGGAGTATACAAAAAAGACGCTTTTGTAAAAGGATGGATGCCTCCCCACCCAACCTTTTTTGTGCGCAAAGATCAATACGAATCGCTAGGCAGTTACAATACAGAATTGAGGTCAGCCGCAGATTACGAGCTCATGCTGCGTTTCATGCACAAACATGAAGTTAAGACAGGTTACCTCAATAGAGTCATCACTAAAATGCGTGTAGGTGGTCAGAGCAATGTAACCCTAAAGAACCGCATTCGAGCGAACAAAGAGGACCGCAGAGCTTGGGAACTCAATGGCCTGAAGCCCGGGGCGCTTACAATGATCAGAAAACCTCTTTCGAAACTCAAGCAGTTCATTAAGAAAGGCTAATCCCGCTTTCCTTCATAACCTAGAATACGCATAAAAAAAGGGCCACTCTTTCGAGTAGCCCTTCCAATCTTATAATCTTCTAGCTTTAGAACTTCGCTCTAGATCTGCGTGATCCAGTTCGACTTCTTAACCAGCTATATTTCTTTCTGTAGAATTGACTTCTTCCTCGGATAACTCGTCCTATTGTGAACTGAGTGCTCAAGTAACTATCATTGTTCTCCGCTTGACCGCGCTTGTTAGGAGCAGCTCCATCACCAAGGTAGATAAACTGATTTACACTCAAATCAGCATCCAAAGTAGGATCGTCATTGATGTCCTGAACCAAGCCGCCATATGTCTGCGAATAGAATTCCCGAGCTTGATCATTAGGCAGTGTCGCAGGATCAACATATATCGTCGAGATATCATCTATGTAGTCGGTGAAGGTTGTTCTCCAACTCAGTTCCCAACCTATTCTCCATACCTTGTCGAAGGTGAAGTAAAGACCGATACCAGCAGGAATTGCCACGCTGAACTTACTGTAAGCTACACCTTCTGTTTCCCATGGGCGCAATTTGAACCATTCGCCACCATATTGAAGTTCTCCTTCTTCGAAAATCTGCCCTTGAGGATTGTGATAAAATCCAGCGAAGCCTCCGAAAAGATAAAACTTGAAATCAGGATTGTAATAGCCACGACCACCTACATCATTATCGTAGAAAATCGTCAACTCTCCCCGAACTCCTAACTCAAAGATGTTGTTTCTAAAGTTCATGTTACGAGCGCGACGTGCAGGATTTGTCGACTTGCTATCAGCATCACGTATATGTAAATACGAGAAATTCGCCGCAGCAGAAATTCGCTTACCAAATTTGTAGCGTCCATAGAGACCAGCTGCGATGTGTGCACTGTTCAAGTGCATGTCCATGACGAAATCTCGTCTCGTTTTCTCTTGACCACCAATATCACCAAGATAGTTGGACACTCCAATGGAAGCACCATAATCCCAATTATACTGAGCAGTTGCACTTAGAGAGATAATTACTATTAAAGCTAGAAAAAGTATTCTTTTCATCACCCCGAATTGATTAGGATTCATTACAATAGGCTAAAGTACGCGAACCATGTGGTATTTTCAAGAAACCAGATGATTATTGCTTGATAATACGCAAATTTGCCAACATTGTTCCAAACCCTTTAGCTCAATGAAATACCGACCAAATCCAGATCGCAATAAAATAGCCAGCCTTTTCGGCATAGAGCTGCCCATAATCCAAGCGGGAATGGTGTGGTGCTCAGGATGGGAATTGGCCTCCGCTGTAAGCAATTCTGGCGGACTCGGAATCATAGGTGCCGGTTCTATGTATCCTGATGTTTTGCGCAGCCAAATTCAAAAATGCAAGGATGCTACCGACGCTCCGTTTGCAGTCAATGTGCCCCTCCTCTATCCAAATATTGAGGAGCACATGGAGACTATCGCCGACCTAAAAGTACCGATCGTGTTTACATCTGCTGGCAATCCGAAAGCATGGACGAGTTGGCTAAAAGAAAGAGGCATCAAGGTGGTACATGTTGTTTCTAGCGTAAAATTTGCGCTAAAAGCTCAAGATGCCGGAGTCGATGCAGTGGTCGCTGAAGGCTTTGAAGCTGGCGGACACAATGGACGAGAAGAAACAACAACACTTGTTTTAATCCCTGCAGTATCAAAAGCGATTAACCTTCCTTTGATCGCAGCAGGAGGCATAGGCTGTGGAAAGTCAATGCTAGCTGCCCTTGCAATGGGGGCAGATGCCGTTCAAATTGGAAGCCGTTTTGTAGCCTCCAAAGAGTCATCGGCGCACGACAACTTCAAAAAACATGTCGTTAACGCAGGAGAAGGCGCTACCAATCTCACTTTAAAAGAAGTAACTCCAGTGAGACTCCTGAAAAATAAATTCTACAACGAATTAGAGGAGTTGTATTCGAAAAATGCCTCCCCCGAAGAGCTTGCTGCCCACCTCGGTCGCGGACGAGCAAAAAAGGGAATGCTTGAAGGTGACCTAGACGATGGAGAACTTGAAATCGGACAAATAGCTGGTAACATTCATGACATAAAACCCGCTGCAACCATCATCGCAGACATTCTTCAAGAGCTGGCTCAGGAAAAAAGACGTCTGGATTCACTCTTAGAATAGAGCGCGTTTAGGACACTTTCACACAATATGCAACCTTGTTCCCCTGTTCCTAGTTTATAAACTAGGTAGATGTGATTGCCTTTAATTGGCATAACCTTACTTTTGCACCGAAAATCGATTCTTATATTTTGAGAGGAAGTCAATTCGCCATAACAACCCTGCTGATGCTCTGCATTGGCTTTTGGTCAGCGCCTATCAACGCCCAAGCCCTTGACGCGCCTGTTCCAACTTGCGTTCAAGTTACTGGCACAGGTCAAGTAGTCGTCCTTTGGGAGGTCCCTGCCGATCCGCTAAGTGAGTTTGTGAGTTATGAACTGTTCTCTTCA
>JBLHIB010000138.1:0-7863 GCA_047615865.1 Gammaproteobacteria bacterium | reverse complement strand
GTAACGAAGGTCTATTATAACGATTTAAGGGCTCAATTTACCAAATGTGCGGCGGCAGGCCATTAGGCTATGGATGTTTCTTTACCGAATTTCAATGTGGAAGTGGTCGTCATGCCTCACGGCGTGGCATCCGTGGAATTTCATTTTTGCAGATTTTATTTTCCATCGATTTACAAGATGCGGTTCGAGAAATACTCTTTTGATGTGTTGACTCGAGCAAATACTGATGCCAAGGCAAGCATTTAGATATGAATCAGCTTGAATATTTGTGCGCCAGCGCCTAGTTATGAAAGACAAGGAGCTGTATTGCCAAAAGCCCTTGTCTAGACAGATATCAGGTTGGTCGATCTCACCTTTTTGTGGCGGCTCGAACCTTCCATAGCCAATGAGATTGGGTAGTTGTGCTGCTTGATATTCGCCATTCCTCGAATAGAGAAAAGCCAGGTCAATCTTTTTACGATCGTCATGGCTCAGGTGCGGAAGAAGAGGAAATCCATCGAAGAATGGGAAGTTCGCATCGAGGTATACCAGTTTGATGCCTTGATTTTGACTGAGAGCACGTGTATTTTGAGAAATTTCATTGAGGATGCCTTGGGCTCCAACTACTGAATAGTTTCTAAACAGTATGATCGTTGAGAGATTGGAAGCTTCTATGTTGTCACTTTTCCAAGGCAAGGGTTCGCGCCCAAACGGTGCCGCTATGGCTGGGATCAGCCACATTATTCCAAGGAGATAGAACAGAGACACGCTCAATATGTAGATGTGTTTTTTTTTGAGTGTTAGTTTTATTCGCCTTTTTATTAGGTGGAAAGCGCCATAGTGAATCAAAACTAAGAGTCCACCTACCTGAGATATAAGGGTTAAGAACAGAAAAATTGAAAGAGCAGCTAGAGGGCGTCTGTATTTCATAGATGTGAACAACTAATTTGAAACGTCGAAGAGAATCATTCTATTTTTGATCCCTGATATGAAGGGAGTATTTGAAGAAGAAAAGCTAAAGAGCGTTGCCAGTTATCTTGCAAATGCGAAACGTGTAGTGATCTCAACTCACAAGTCGCCGGACGGAGACGCCATAGGTTCTTCATTGGCCTTGGGCTTGTATTTGAAGAAGATCGGAATAGAAATGGTGCACGTGGTTGTTCCTGATGGTTATCCTGATTTTCTCAAATGGATACCTGGTCAAGAAATGGTACTGAACCATGATCGTGCTCCCGAGAAAGTGGAACGTGCGATCCAAGAGGCTGACCTGGTGTTTTGTCTTGATTACAACGTAAGGTACCGGGCTGGTAAAGTAGGTGGGCTTTTGGAGCAAGTCGAGGGTCCTTTTATAATGATTGATCATCACCAGCAACCAGATACTTTTGCCCAAGTTGTGTTTTCGGATGTTACGAGCTGTTCGACCGCTCAAATGATATTTCAATTCATTGAAAGTCGAGGAGACCTGGCTCTGCTGGATAACCAAATCGGACAAGGGATCTATTGCGGGATCATGACAGATACAGGGAGCTTTCGTTTTCCTTCAGTAGACCCTCAAACGCATCAAATCGCATCTTGGCTCATTGAAAGAGGAATGAATCATGCAGCTATTCATCGAGCCGTTTACGATACCAATTCAATAGGACGCTTGAAGCTCCTAGGTTACTCGCTAGCTGAGAAATTAGAGGTGTTTGCAGATTGTCATTTGGCCATCATTTCTTTGACAGACGATGAGTTGAAAAAATTTGATTACAAGTCAGGAGATACGGAGGGATTTGTAAATTATGCTTTATCGATTGAAGGTGTGAACATTGCGGCGTTTGTGCGTGAAGGAAACAATGGACTAAGAATCTCTTTTAGATCTAATGGGACTTTTGATGTGAATGAATTTGCCAGAAAGCATTTTTCTGGTGGCGGACATAAAAATGCAGCTGGTGGTAGTTTTGATGGCAATGTGGAAAGTACTCTTGCATACCTCAAGAACGTTATTATTGAATACAAGAATCAATTGGACTACGAATGAGAATAAACTACCTAGTGCTTTTAATAGGCATCGTTTTGCTTTCATGCAATGGCTGCAAAGAGAAAAAACAATACTCTCCCACCGAGGCTGTATCTGTAGAAGACCAGTTGATTCAAGCCAACAGAAACCGTCTTCAAGAAGAGCAGAATGAAATACTCGCTTACATCGTTGAGATGAAGTGGGATATGTTGCAAACATCTACAGGATTGCACTATGAGATCTATGAAGAGGGATCGGGTAAGTTTTGTGAGGACGGGCGAGTAGCTGTTATGGATTACTCCTCAGCTCTTTTGGATGGGACGGCTTGTTATTCATCCGAAGTCGATGGACAGAAAATATTTAGAGTAGGTTTATCTGAGGCAGAAAGTGGTTTGCATGAACTAGCGCCTCTTTTGCGAAAAGGTGATAAAGTTCGAGTAATCCTCCCTTCTCATAGGGCCTATGGATTCACGGGGGATAGAGTGCGCATACCGCCGAATTCAATATTGGTTTATGACATACAACTGGTTGATGTCCAATGAGAGCGATTGCCATAGTCATATGCACGTTTCTACTAGTCTCTTGTTCGAATGCTCCTGAGGGATTTTCCGAACTCGATGAAGTGGTAAGCTATCAGATGCTTCGCTTCGGAGACGATGGTCCAACGGTCTGCCAAAGTCATTTCATTGAAATCAGTTGTAAAACTTCGCGATTTGGACAAGAGACATTTGATTACCATTCAGACTATGGTTTTCAACGAATTTCTGCTGAATTTATAGCGCAAGGAATGCTTGGTGAGTGGATTTGTAAAATGCACAATCAGGATTCGATGCGTTTCATTTTGCCATTTTCCGTTTTAAAAGACGGACTGCTCGATGAATTTACGTCAGATGATTATCGCCTGCCAGATACGACACAGTTAGTTTTGGATATCGGAGTTCTTTCATTGCAGACTCAAGAAGAGTATGAAGCTCGGCAAGAAGAAGAATATCGAGCTGGTGTTCTAGAGGAGAATGAATATCTACGTCAGCATTTAGAAAGTCGGCGCTTACTCAGTCTTTGCGATCGTATGGAGGATGTCTTCATGATTCGAACCAAAGAACGAGAGGGAGAGTATTTGACTTCTGGATTGGAGATAGCTTTAGATTACACAGGGCATTTCTTGGATGGGACTGAATTCGACGACTCTTCAAAAGACCAGTCTACCCTTTATTTCCAACTTGGGAAACCTGATCAAGTTATTCGCGGCATTGACCTCGCATTGAGAAAAATGCGCAATGGAGAAGAGGCTCGCTTATATATTCCATCTCATTTGGCATTCGGTCAAAAAGGCTCTACAACGGGAGTAGTTCCTGCTCTTACTCCTTTGATGTTTAAGGTGAGAGTATCTGGTGTTTTCAATCCTTCTGATTCAACATGGACTCGTCTCTAAAGTAAAGAGTCGGCGGTTTCGCAACAAAATCGAGCTAGATCTCGTTTAAAATTGTAGAAACCTCACGTCATGAAAACGACCGCTATCGCTTTTGCCTTTGCGGCATTTCTCATTTTTCCTAGTCTAAAAGCTCAGGATAATTTGGGAATTGCCGGGAGTAATTATTCCCCGGCCAACACTGTTCTGGTCAATCCATCGTCTATTGTAGATAATAAAGCTTTCATAGACATCAACCTAGTTGGTGTTGGAGTATTCGCGCAGAATAACTTGGTGAGCATGAATGGTTCACTCATCCGTTTGTATCGCGCCTCAAGCAATTCGATCGCTATTGAAGAGCCTGATTTTCATTTAGGTAAGAAATCATACTACGCGCTTGCGGATGTAAACGTGCACGGACCCTCAGCAACATTTCAGGTCAAGCGATGGGGCTTTGGAATCTACACAGGAATACGAAGTGTTACTGATGCGCGAAGAATTACTCCTGAGCTAGCCAATTATGCTGTGAATGGCTTGCAATATGCAGAGCAATTTGGCAAGGAGTATGATATTAGAAATTTGCGTTTTAACACCTTGACATGGGGTGAAGTAGGAGTGACAGCAGGAACTATTGTGAAGCAAAGAGGCACGGAGCTTATAACTGCAGGAATCACCGTTAAACGTTTGTTTGGTATTATGGGAGGCTCTATGCACCTGGATAAATGGAATTACATGGTCGTTGATTCCAGTGAAATGGTAACCTATGATGTATCTGGGCGCTATGGATTCAATGAGCCGGGATGGGCTTCTGGGAAGGGGTGGAGTGCCGACATAGGATTTACCTATAAAAAGACGCTTGAGGATGTCACTGGTTACGTTCCTCATAGCAAAAAGAGCAATTGCACGACATGCGATTATAAATACAAGATAAGCATGGCCTTGCTTGACGTGGGGCGTATTAAATTCAAGAACCCATATTTTTATCAGGAGTTCAATGAAGGTACGTACAATTGGGAAGACTACGATCAGTTTGATCCAGAGGATTCTGGCGAGCTGAATTCGGCTATTTCGGATGAATTCAATTTGGCGGATCAGCAGTCAAAGTTCAAGATGTGGCTGCCGACAGCATTAAGTGCTCAAGTAGACTTCAACTTGGGTAAGAACTTTTTTCTGAATGCGACTTATATTGGAGGTGTTCCTTGGATAAAATCTTTGGGGCCTCAGCGCGGTGCGCAAATTGGGGTGACTCCTCGTTTTGAATTGAAGCGAATTGAAGTTGCAGTTCCTTTCGTTCTTCACGAATATCGTCGACCACATATTGGAGCTATGATTCGCTTGAACAGTATCATAATAGGAACGGATAATTTGGGCGCCTATTTACTCAATCAGGACGTCTATGGCGCTGACATCTATTTCAGCATCAAGTATACGATTTTCAAAAACTTCAAATGTCGCACTAAGCGCTCACGTTCTCAGTCGAAGAAGAAAGGCGCTATGCCTTGTTGGGAAGGCTAGCAGCTCAAGTATCATCTAAGATCTTGTTCCAGTTTGTCCAATAGTTTGCTGCAAGCGTCGTGAAGTAATTCGAAGACGTTTTCAAATCCATCATCTTTCCCATAGTAAGGATCGGGAACGGCCATGTTCTCCCTTGGATATGAATAGTTCAAAATCATTTTAACTTTCGCAGCTTCCTGATCAGAATTTGTCAAGGCAACAACATCGTCATAATTATTGGAGTCCATCGTCAGGATGAGATCGAATTCTGAGAAGTCAGTCAGATGAAACTGCCGAGCTCTGAGGTCTTCAATATCAATCCCATGTTTTTCCATGGTGCCAATGGCTCTATAATCTGGACCTGAACCGATGTGGTACCCTGCAGTTCCGCAGCTATCGAGATCAATACTCAGGTTGCGGCTTTCAGCCAAATGTCTCAATACTCCTTCTGCCATTGGTGAGCGACAAATATTACCTAGACAGACCATCAATATTTTCATAATTCGGTAATTCTTACATCAAGGTAGGTGTAATCTGACTGTAAATATCAAGAATTCGGCTACAGACAATGCTTCAACGTGCGCGTAAATTTGAATTGAATTTATACCGTTGTAAAATTAGGAAATAAAGAGATGTTGAGCCGATTACAGAGAATATTGATTTTGATGGCGCTGCTTTTCGCTGTTGCAAGCGTTCAGGGCTGTATGAGTCAGAAGAACGAATTCGAGAAGAAGAAGTACAAAATTCGAAAAGGAGCACCACCGGCTCAGCGATACTTCAATAAGTATGCTATATTTAAGAAAAGGACTGGATCAAACTACCGAGGAGGAAAGAGTACAACAGATATTCGCTGATAAAGAATTAAGAGAACCGCATGCGGTTGAGAACTGCATGAGCTAACGAGGAATAAAAAAAGTCGTCCTTCCAATTGTGGAGGACGACTTTTTTATGTCTTATTGAATGCTTAGTTTCTTCTCAAGATCTTCCAGATACTTTCGGAAGTGCTTGTCTGTCTCTGCGAGGTTGTTTACTGTTCTACAAGCGTGAAGAACGGTAGCGTGATCTTTTCCTCCACAGTGCAGACCAATATTTGCCAATGATGATTTAGTCATTTTCTTGGCGAAATACATGGCAATCTGACGAGCTTGAACGATTTCACGTTTTCTCGTTTTAGATTTAAGCAACTCGATAGGAAGATCGAAATAATCACAAACAACTTTTTGGATATAGTCGATTGAAACTTCGCGAGCAGTGTTCTTGACAAATTTGTCAATCATCTTTCTAGCGAGATCCAGTGTAATCGATTTTTTATTCAGAGAAGATTGAGCGATAAGTGAAATCAAGGCTCCTTCTAGCTCACGAATATTAGTAGTAATGCTATAGGCTAGGTATTCAACTACTTCGCGAGGAAGTTCTATGCCATCGGCATACATCTTCTTTTCCAAAATGGCGATACGAGTTTCCAATGAAGGAACTTGTAAGTCGGCACTAAGGCCCCATTTGAAGCGTGAAAGCAATCTCTGCTCCATGCCTTGCATTTCAACAGGTGGCTTATCGGATGTAAGTACGATTTGCTTTCCTGTTTGGTGCAGATGATTGAAAATATGGAAGAACACATCTTGGGTCTTCTCTTTTCCAGCAAAAAACTGGACATCATCTATGATAAGCACGTCCATCATTTGATAGAAGTGACTGAAGTCGTTCACATCGTTGTTTTTTACGGCATCAATAAATTGGTGCGTAAACTTTTCAGATGAAACGTAAAGGACAGTTTTTTCTGGAGTCTTGTTTTTAATCTCAATACCAATGGCATGAGCGAGGTGAGTTTTACCTAGACCTACACCGCCATATATCAATAGAGGATTAAAAGCAGTACCACCTGGTTTGTTGGCAACAGCAAATCCTGCAGATCGAGCTAGTCGATTGCAATCACCTTCGATAAAGTTCTCGAAGGAATAGTTCGGATTGAGATTGGAGTCTACATTTACTTTCTTGAGCCCAGGAATAATGAATGGATTCTTTATCGGCGTGTCGCGTGAGTCCAACGGTATTTGTACCGCTTTGTTCCTAATGGCTGTTCGATTGGTAGTGGGAACCTTTATCGTGTATGGATTCGTATTCGTTACGTTGTTCTCCATTATTATACTGTACTCCAAACGACCGTTCGTCCCGAGCTCACGCTTAATAATTTTACGGAGTAATGTGACGTAGTGCTCCTCTAACCATTCATAGAAAAATTGTGATGGTACCTGAATGGTCATTACCTCATTCTCGATCTTTATGGGCTTGATGGGTTCAAACCAAGTCTTGAATGCTTGATGTGAAACATTGTCTTTGATTACTTCCAAACAATTCGTCCATACCTGATTGTGATCTTTGCTCATCGAGAGTTAGCAATTAATGGTTAACAAAATTATTTAAGGTAAAAAACCGCGTCGATTGCGTGTTATTAACATGTTGATTACCGAAGGACAAATATTTGGAGAAAAAAGTTAAAAAAAAAACTCAGGACCCCTTGACTTTTAAGTTTTTTTTACACCTAGGGGTAAAAGATTTTGAGGCAATTTTGGACTTAGTCAATAGCATTCGTGACCGAGGTGATAATTCACTTCAGCTAGACGTGATAACTTGCTTAAAGCTAGCAGTTAACCTTTCTGACTTGGTCTCTATTTGGTTTTTTATAGCTCCTCAAGATAGGACTTTTTATACTGAGCAACTCAACAATTGTGACTAATTTCACATTTTTGGTATTTTAATTCAAATCGGACATGATAAGCGTTGAGACTAAGTTAAGAGTGAGATATGGAGAAACCGACCAGATGGGCTATGTTTATTACGGAAACTATGCCCTTTATTATGAAGTGGGCCGTGTCGAATTGCTAAGAGATCTTGGTACGTCCTACAAAGATCTTGAAGAGCAAGGTATCATGTTACCCGTTATGGACTTGTCAGTCAAATACCTAAAACCTGCATTTTATGATGA
>JBLHIB010000137.1:0-7905 GCA_047615865.1 Gammaproteobacteria bacterium | reverse complement strand
CCTTGTTCCATCATTTCGACAGCAAAACAGAGTTGATTCAGGGTGTTTACGAATACTGTAAAGCGAAAAGAGTTGCTTCTATTGAGTTGGGAGACAATGGTCATTCATTAGAACAGAGGTTTAAAAATCTTTTTTTAGGAAGAGTTGAATGGGGTATGTCGAATTTGACGGCATTCACTTACCTCGCTAGATTCGAAAAATCCTCATTTTCGGACGCAGTTCCAACTGATGACCAAGCGTTAAATGATCTAATTTCAGAGGGCCAGATGAATAGAAAATTGAGGCTAATAGATGAACAAATACTACGCTATTCAGTAGATTCATTGTTAGATAGCTTCGCTGCGTATTACAGTCAGAATCCTGCAAAGCATAAAGATCAACTTCATTTGTACACCTCGTTTGACTTTTTCTGGACGGCAATAAAATATTGACTAGCCTAGGATATGAATGATCCGATAGACATAAAAAAAATAGGGACTAAAGAATTAGAGGAGTTTAAGACTATAAACGAAAAGTGAAATTTGGAGCAATAGACATAGGGTCAAATGCGGTTAGACTTTTAATTGAGGAAGCGGTAATTGTGAAGGGGAGACTTGAGATAAGAAAGGTATCCCTCATTCGTGTACCCATCCGTCTCGGGGATGAAGTTTTTAGTGTAGGAACTATTTCAGAGGCGAAAAAATTGAAGTTGGCTAAAGCAATGAAGGCTTTTTGGTATCTAATGGACTTAGAAGGAATAGAGTACTATCGTGCAGCTGCGACGAGCGCAATGCGCGAAGCTTCTAACAGTAAGGAAGTCGTTCAGTTCCTCAAAGAATACTCAAGTATATCTGTGGATATAATCAACGGCGACCGAGAGGCAACTTTGATTTTTTCAAATTTCAAACAGCAAAAAATCAACCTAGATGGCGATTACTTGTACATTGATGTTGGAGGTGGTAGTACCGAGATTACGCTTATTAAGAAGGGGAAAAGAGTCAAAGCCAGGTCTTTTAAAATAGGAACAGTGCGCATGCTTGAAGGCAAAGTGGCAGACAGGCAATGGGTGGCAGCCAAGAAGTGGATTCAGGACTTAGTAATCACAGAAGACAAGCTCATAGCCATAGGAACCGGGGGGAATATCAACCGTATTTTTAAAGAAGTTGGCAGAAAGTATTTTGACAAAATTCAGCGGTCAGAAATCTGGGAAATACACGATTATATCGCGGGATTCTCTATAGAAGATCGGCTTTCTAAACTATTGCTTAAACCTGACCGAGCGGATGTGATTGTTCCGGCTGCTGAGATATACGGGAAGTTTATGGAATATGCTCAGATTGACGAAATGATCGTGCCTCGAGTGGGCCTAGCGGATGGCCTTGTTCTGGAAATGGCCAAAGACTGGACTAAAAATCGACTTGATCTTAATTTGACGCCTCGTCTAGCTTAGACCTACCAAATACCTCAATCCCCTGTCTTTTCAATTCAGCAATCATTCTGGTGGGATAGTCGGTTATAATATCTCTAACTCCCAAACCAATGAGTTGATTCATCTCTTCCTCAGAATTTACTGTCCAGGCTGTCATATGTAACCCATTCGCTTTGCAATGGGTTATTTTTTGTGCAGTCCAGAGCCCATACTGAAGGCTGATACCTTTTGGCTCAAAAGTCAATCGAGCGAGCATGTCAGCAACCGTTTGATCTCGTTCTGATAAATATACAAGGTCGAGATCAGGGAACTGTGTATGCACTGCGTTTAGAATTCTATAGTCAAACGATTGAACAGTGCACATGTGAGCAACACTCAAATTGAGTAGTTCACGAAGAAAGACAGACGCATAAATTTCAGGAGAAGGGTGATACTTGCCTTCCCAGGCAATTGTGCTTTTGATCTCTATGTTAAAGCTAGGAACTGGAATATGTGCTTGTCGGCAATGGTCCCGAACCCCTTGAACAACTTGCCTTAAAGTTGGCTTGAAACTCTTGACAGACTTCTGTTCTGGATATTTGTTGTGACGTTTGGCGCCACAAATATATGCCTGACAAGAATCCGTAGACATTTCAAAAACATTCAAGTCATGCTGGGACTTTGGATCAATAGCAGAACCATCAGACTTCACCATGATTTCATGACTCATCCATGGATCATGTGATACTAGCAAATCTCTATCGCCAGTCAATACAACATCAAGTTCAAGAGAACTAACGCCGGCGTCGACAGCTTGGATAAATGCTTCGAGGGTGTTTTCGGGCAATTCACCTCGACATCCTCTGTGACCTTGAAGAATCACAGGCTCTGCTTCAGTATGATTTGTTGCTTCCTTGTCGTCCATATTACACCCTGTGAGCCCTGCTGCGCACAGTCCAATTAGAAAAGTTTTTCTCAGCATTATTCGTGGAATAAAAAAGCGGCCTTAGTGACCGCTTTTTAGATTATTTCAAGTTCTTACTTAAGAAGTCTCTTACGTGGAATATACGCTCAGGTTTCAGTACAATTTCACTCTTGCTGTTCAGAAGGAACAAGGTTGGTGTTTGACTTACACGGTAATCTTTGGCAACTGGTGAGTTCCATGCATCGAGTTGAGAAACATTGGGCCAGTTTGATGCACCTTTTTGTTCAATAGCATTTAGCCAAGCATTTCGATCCTGATCAACACTCACACCTACTACTTCGAATCCAGCATCTTTGTACTGATCATGCAATACTTTAAGCGTTGGGATCTCCTGCTCACACTTGTGACACCAGCTTGACCAAAACATAACCAAGGTGTATTCATGCTTCTTAACTTCACTTTGAAGATTAAGAGTTCCTCCCGTAGCCTTTTCAATAGTGAAATCAGGGGGTACGTTACCTATTGCTAGGTTTCTAATTCCGCTAGCACGATTTTTCATTTCTTCTGCGTAATCTCCACTTCCGCAATTCTCCCCATATACATAACTATCCATGATGTATGAGCACATATCTTCCTTGCCAGATGAATAGAACCCTTCAAGCATAGTTAAAATGATAAAGCTGTATACACGATCATTTATTAGTACATCTTCTTCCCCGGGCACTTCACTATATACAGCTGAAGCTTGGGCTACCAAGTCAATTGCATTCATGAATCCGTTTTCAGTTCCACCGCTAAATGCACGCATAAACTCCTGAACCCGGTCTGGGATAATTGGAGAATGGATCAAGCTCTCGTCTTCGAAGTTAAGGTCAGACCAGTACTTAGACTTCTCTCCTTTATGAGGAGATTGCTTCCAAGACATGATCTTCGCCAAATAAGATCCAGGATATCGACCGATAAGGTCTTGCTGCAGTGCCGTTAACTTATTGTCTTCATCTTTCTGCAGCTGCTCGAACTTAGCCTTCATGGGACTGTCCTTCGCGCTCTTTCTGTATCCTTTCTTTTTGGACTCAGCCGATTTCTCGGTTTGGATGTATTCAAACCAACCAATGTTCTCTTGCGAGGTAGCACTGGAAATACTGCTTTCCAATCTGCCTGTGTTAAACATTACGTCAACTGCTTTTTCTGTTGGATTCATGATAAGTGCAACCATGTTCTGAGCACTATTTAATCCTAGCATGTAAAAACCAGATTCATATTCTCGCGTTTTGAACGAAAAGGCACTTGCATTGACCGTTGTACTGTCGATAAGGAAATGCTGCTTTCCTTCAGTTTCGTACAAGTACATTGTCGCATTGTTGACATTGTTGCGGAATGTCCCCGAGAGGTCCATATTTCCTTTGACAATATCATTGTTGGCGTCCGTTAATCCACTTACAAATGTGCTTGTCGCTGGAGCTTCTTCCTTTGTTGACTGGGAAACCTTTTCTTCTGATAAACTTGGCTTCGATTCAGTTGACCCGCACGCGATTAATGTGATCGACGTTGCTGTCGCTAATAACAGATTCTGAAATATCATTTGACTAGTCCCTTTTTGGTTCGAAATGCAAATATAATTAATTGAGTAGCGAGCCGCGCCGACTTAACACTTTATTAAGTTTCTGGAGCCTCGGGGCATGCTAAATATTAACTGATTTTACTTGTTTACTCGTGCCTCAATGCGTCAATAGGGTCAAGGAGAGATGCCTTTTTTGCAGGATAATATCCTGAAGCTACGCTCGTGAGAAAGCTCAAAGTTACACCAACAATAGTCCATGCCCATGGAATCGTAAAAGGCGTATCAAGGTAGAATCCAATCATATTGCCCGCTAAAACTCCGAAGATAATTCCTAAAAGTCCGCCAATTTGGCCGATCACAATAGCTTCAACGAGAAACTGCATACGGATTATCGAGGCGCTAGCTCCCATGGCTTTTCGTACCCCAATTTCGCGTGTTCGCTCAGTTACTGAAACGAGCATGATGTTCATGAGTCCTATACCGGCCCCCAATAAGGTGAGCAGACCAATAGCTATTACAAACCAACTAACCTGTCCCAAAACGTCGTTTAGCATTTCGGCCGTGCTGTCGCTTTTTTCTATCTCAAATGATTCTGCTTCTCCAGGCTGGTCCCCGCGGACGATGCGTAAAACACCGTGAGCCTCACTAATTGCTTGTTCGAGAAATTCTGGATTAGCAACCAATACGTTTACTCTATAGCTTGTGCGGGGAGAGGCGAAGTTTTTCTTGAGATTGGATATTGGAATGAAGCATTGATTGTCGTTGGAAAAACCCAAACTCGTTCCCTTGGATTTAAGAAGCCCGATAACAATGAACTTATAACTACCAATGCTCACGACTTTATCGATTGGACTTTCTATGTCTCCAAAAAGGCGACTGACCAGATCGGAACCTATGAGCACTACGTTGGTTCCTTGGATGATGTCAGTCTCGGTAAAGTTTCTTCCTTCGGCCAATTTGTATCCTGCAATTTCTAGGTAGTTCTCATCTCCGCCTATAATTTGAACGTTCGGATTGGTTTTCTTGGAATCGAACTTCACCACTCCTGTCATAGAGCCCATTGCAGAAATAGAGGCAATGGCTGGAAAATCATACTCTTTCGAAAACTGTTTCGCCTGATGGTAATCTATTGGCTCGTACTTTTTGGCTTGTATACCACGACGACCTCCGCTGCTTCTGGCATTTTTTGCGTAGACTGAAAAAGTATTGGCTCCCAGTGCGGTGAACTCATCTTTGACTTTTGACTTCAGCGCCTCGGCAGCAGTATTGATCAGAATCAGTGCCGCGATCCCAAGCATAATCATGGCCACAGTGATACTGGTCTTAAGAAGTTGACTGCGAATAGAACGCAGTGCGACTTGTATGTTTTCTCGAATCAGTTTATTGCCGTCTAATGCCATGGATCGAAGTTATCAATTTGCTTTACTTCCTTTCAGACCAGCGATCACTTCATTGACGTAGTCCATTGGTATGATCGAAGCTAGCCCTGAATTTTCCTCAAATGTAATTCGCGGTCTTTTCGTTTGCTGACTAATAGCCATATCGCGATAGGGGATATAGGATCTTACGACGCCGATAGCTGCCGACTTGTTATTTAATTTTGTTCCAGTAATGGCATTTGCCGAAGGCTTAATAAAAACGGGCCCTCCGCTATTCCCAGGGAAAACGAAGATGTCGCAAAGGTAATCGGGCTTGTTTAAGTCGTAGGAATCTCTGATTCTAGCAATCGAACCAGCTCTCAGAATGACATATTGTTTGTCATCGTCCAAAATCCCCATAGGGTAGCCCAAGGCAAAAACATCGTCTCCTTCAGATATTCCGCTTTCTTTCATCTCATCTAAAGTAAGCACATGTTCGTCAGATCGAATAAAACTAAATCGAGCACCGTGATCATGAATCACCTTCATATTGATCTCCAAAACAGCAATGTCTACTGAGGGAGTGGTATGTCCTTTCCATTTTGGTTTACCGTCCTCGTTCATCAATGAAATAGGAAAGTCAATGGCTTTTTCGTTGTTCTGGGGGTTAAAACGTATCAGAATGTTATTCAAATTGCCAAAGACATGTTTGTTTGTAACAACACACATTCGATACTGCTTTTTACCGTCGCTATTGGTCTTGACAAAGGCTCCGTATAGAAAACCAGTGCCAACCCATTTTTTCTTGCCTTGGTTGTCGGTAATACCAATCGCTACAACTGCGTCAAAAACATTCGGATGGATAAGTGCCATGATTTAAGAACCTGATGAATGGCAAATATAGTTTCTATGATGCATACCGACAGCCGCGGCGATGGTAATTTTAGTCTTTTAACATAGAGTCCAATTTGATGTGAAGAAAGCCTGCCGTCTGAGCTTTAATATTGGCAATATAAGTTGTATTTTCGCCCTCTGTTCACACCAAAGGAACCGGTAATAAACCCAGCATTATGGCATTTGACATTGATATGATCAAGGCGGTATATGAGCGCATGCCAGAGCGAATTTCAAATGCTCGTAGCATCCTCAACAAGCCTTTAACCCTCTCGGAAAAAATACTTTATAACCACTTGTGGGATAATACTCCAGATGCGCCTTTTGAGCGCGGAGGATCCTATGTCGACTTTGCTCCGGACCGGGTTGCGATGCAAGATGCTACTGCTCAAATGGCTTTGCTGCAATTTATGCAAGCAGGCCGAGTAAAGACTGCTGTCCCTTCAACTGTGCACTGCGATCACTTGATCCAAGCACGTGTTTCTGCTGATAAAGATTTGCAAGAATCAATCAATAAAAACAACGAAGTTTTTAATTTTTTGGAGTCCGTTTCTGATAAATACGGCATTGGCTTTTGGAAGCCGGGAGCTGGTATTATTCACCAAGTAGTTCTCGAAAATTATGCCTTTCCAGGTGGAATGATGATTGGAACCGACAGCCATACTGTCAACGCAGGTGGACTTGGAATGATTGCAATTGGTGTTGGTGGTGCTGATGCTGTCGATGTGATGGCAGGAATGGCTTGGGAACTTAAGTTTCCAAGGCTCATTGGCGTTAAACTAGTAGGAAAATTAAGTGGCTGGGCTTCAGCAAAAGACGTCATTCTTAAAGTAGCAGGCATTCTTACCGTAAAAGGTGGAACTGGCTGTGTCGTTGAATATTTCGGTTCTGGTGCCGAATCCCTTTCTTGTACAGGAAAGGGAACTATTTGTAACATGGGAGCGGAAATTGGAGCTACAACTTCAACGTTTGGCTACGATGATTCAATGAGTCGCTACTTGCGTTCAACTGACCGACCAGATGTTGCCGATGCAGCGGATGCAGTTAGAGAGCACTTGACTGGAGATGCCGAGGTATATGCAAATCCAGAGCAGTATTTCGACCAAGTGATTGAAATCAACTTGTCAGAACTAGAGCCACATTTGAACGGTCCGTTTTCGCCAGACATTGCTACTCCAATATCTCAACTTGCAGCTCGTGCTGAAAAGGAAGGATGGCCAATGAAGATCGAGTTCGGATTGATCGGTTCATGCACCAACTCATCGTATGAAGATATTTCTCGAGCTGCCAGTATTGCTCAAGTAGCTAACGAACAAGGAATAGAACCAAAAGCTCAGCTTACCATTACTCCAGGTTCGGAGCAGGTGAGATATACTATTGCCCGTGATGGTTACATCGACATCTTCAATAAGATGGGAGCTGATGTATTTGCCAATGCTTGCGGACCTTGTATTGGTCAATGGGCAAGAGAAGGCGCCGACAAGCAGGAAAAGAATACAATCGTTCACTCGTTCAATAGAAACTTTGCGAAGCGAGCCGATGGTAACCCAAATACACACGCTTTTGTAGGTTCACCAGAACTTGTGACTGCATTGGCTATCGCCGGAACTTTGTCTTTCAATCCTTTAAAAGATACGCTGATCAACAAAGATGGACAGGAAGTAATGCTTCCTGAGCCAAAAGGTCTTGAGCTTCCACCAAGAGGATTTGCTGTTGAAGATCGCGGTTATCAGGAGCCTGCTGCTGATGGCGCAGGAATCAATATTGTTGTAAATTCAAC
>JBLHIB010000136.1:0-8168 GCA_047615865.1 Gammaproteobacteria bacterium | reverse complement strand
TTCGATCGGCACCAAACCATTCAGCAGTGCGAATGATCGTGCCCATATTCCCAGGGTCGCCAATCCCATCTAAAATAACAGATAATCCGGAGTAATTTGGAAGTTTGAACTCCTTCTGACGAACAACAGCCATGACTCCTGGAGCCGATGAAAAACCGCTCATGCGCGCCATGTCTTGAGCAGGAATTTGATCAACTTCGGGGAAGTCAATTTTATCCATATTCTCTAATGTTGCATAAATGGCGACGACATTGAAGTCACTTTGCAATAACTCTTGAATAGGCTTAATTCCCTCCACGACAAAACAGCCGCTGGAAGAACGGAACTTCTTTTGCTGAAGGGATTTAACAAATTTAATTTGATTTCTACTGACGGGCATGTTGTCCTTGTTTCAAATTGACGGTAATTTGCGCGCGTTCTTTTATGATAGCAAGAAAGTGAAATTGGTTTTCAAACATATCATACTTTTCATTTTGTTCTCATTCGTGGCCATCGCTTGTAATTCAACCAAGCGCGTCGCAGATGGTGAATTGCTTTTGCAAAAGAACAAGATCAAAATTAAAGAATCGCCGAAAGGATTCGGAATTAGTCAATATGATATGACTGCGGTCCTGAAACAGCGACCCAATAGGCGTGTATTGCTCTTTCGATTTCACTTAGGTGTCTTCAATCGTGTTAACCCCGAGCGACGAGAGCGATCTCATATTCGAAAAGTCGAGCGTGTAAATGCCAAGATCCAGAAAAAGGAAGCGAAACTGCAACTTAAAATAGATGCCGATAAATCGAAACGTTCGATAAACCGACTGACCGGCAGAATTAAAGAGATGAAAAATACTCCCGTCTCAACGTTTCGGGATTGGCTAGCATATACCGTTGGCGAGGAACCTGTAATTCTGGATTCTGTTCTTACGCGCAAGAGCGCAAATCAATTGTCGGTTTTTCTAGCAAAGAAGGGCTACTTCAACAATGAAGTGATCAGTGAGACAGATACTCTAGGGAAAGGTAAAAAAGCGCAAGTAACCTATACGGTAGTTCCATCAAGAGCATATACCATTGCCTCCTTGGACTATGAAATTTCCGATCCTGGGCTCAATCGCCGCGTGAACTTCTTTAATGACAATTCTAAAGTCGTTCTTGGAGAAAATTTCGAAGTCGAGAAACTTGACAAAGAGCGCGAGTGGGTGACTTCGTATTTGAATGATAGAGGATATTACAGTTTTACGAAGGAATACATCAGTTTCTCTGTTGATAGTTCGAAAGCAAATGGCACAGTTGAGGTGACCATGCGCATCAAGAATCAGAAAGCCCAAGCTCCTGAGCATCCAGACTCGCTCATAGAAATTGCCCACAAGAAGTATTTTATTGGCAGGGTTTTTATCCATACCGATTACAATTCTACTGACTTCAATTATGAGCCTACCGACACATTGGATTATGCAGGACTATCTATCCTATACAGCGGTAAATTAGATTTGGACCCAGATCTTATTCGGTTTCTGGTTACTTTCAGTCAGGGTGATCTCTATCAAAAGACTAAAACCACCAGTACCTATCGAAATTTTGGAAAGTTGCAGTTTTATAGATCGGCGACTGTTCGCTTTGAGAGTGATCCCTTCAATAAACTAAACGTACTCAATTGCCACTTGCTTTTGACAAAAGCGAAAAAGCAGTCATTGGCTACAGAGTCCACGGGTACTCATAGGAATGGAAACCTTGGGGTGCAAGGAAATATTTCCTACCGTCATCGGAACGTTTTCGGAGGTGCTGAGAATGGGCAAATCAACATGCTTGTGGGATTCGAAGCACAGAATACGATCACGCAGACGCAAACCAGCGAGGAGATAAATGGCAATACAGTTGCGGATAGAGCTAGACTAAATACATTTGAAATAGGACCTGAATTTTCGCTGAAGATGCACAAACTAGTGCCTTTTGCAGTCGATCGTTTTTCAAGGAATTCCGAACCAAGTACAACACTCACGGCTTCTTATAATTTCCAGTCTAGGCCCGATTATGAGCGACAGTTGTCTCAATTTCGATTTGGCTACGATTGGATTGAGAACAAGAGCAAAGGCTCACGGATTTATTGGGATTTGTGGCAATTGAGCATTATAAAAATTGACAAATCACCGGAGTTCAATCAATTGCTTGAGGATTTGGGTGACGCCTATTTGGCAAGTTCATACCAAGATCATCTGATATCCTCTGGAGCGGTTTCGTGGGTCATAAACAGCCAAAAATCGAATCGTCAACGAAAGTATTACTTCAGCCGTGCGAGTTTTTCAATAGCCGGGAACCTATTGCGAGCGGGATTCAAACTAGCTGGCGCAAATGAAATGGACGACGGAGGATACCGCATTGGTGGAATTCAATTTGCTCAGTATGTGAAATTTGAGGAGGATTTCCGCATCTACAGGCATCCAGATGAAAAGAATGCGATCGCTTTTCGCTTCAATACTGGAATAGGCAAGCCTGGAGCCAATCTGAATGCGCTGCCATTTGAAGAGAGCTTCTTCGCAGGTGGATCCAATGGCATTCGCGCTTGGCAAGCGCGATCATTAGGACCTGGTTCATACCGTGATACTTCTGCAGTGGTAACCTACAACAGTATTGGAGAATTTAAAATTGAAACCAGTTTAGAGTATAGGTTCGATATAACTCCGATGTTTGAAGGGGCATTTTTTATTGATGCAGGGAATATTTGGTTGCTTCAACATGATGATACCAGACCAGGCGGAAGATTCGAATTAAAGAATCTTGGGCGTGAATTGGCGATCGGGGGAGGTGCAGGCCTTCGACTTGATTTCGACTTCTTCTTGGTCCGCTTCGATTTTGGTGTCCAGCTTAAGGATCCAGCTAAGAAGGCAGGTGAGCAATGGTTTTTTCAGCCGAAAGACGAATATTTGAATTTCTCCGATCGATTCTATCCAGAAGGAGAGAATCCCGGATATCGTCCAGTATGGAACTTCAACTTGGGGATCGGGTACCCCTTCTAAGCCTTGTTAACCCAGCTTTGCAGTTGGATTTGGCTGTTGATTTTGATTGTAAAGGTGTATTTGAAGGCATAACTATGCTCTGTGCAAGCCAAGAGTATTATATTTGGCCTCTCCAAAAAAAAAGAATCTATCAATGGGATGGTTTAAGCGCATTAAATCTGGAATTACGACTAAGAGCAAGGACAAGAAGGAAATTCCTGAAGGTCTCTGGTACAAATGTCCGTCGTGCAAGCACGTTGCCACTTCCGAAGATCATACAAAATCTCTTTGGGTTTGCGAAGGCTGTGGTCATCATGAACGAGTAGGATCTGCGGAATATTTTTCAATCCTCTTTGATGGTAATGAGTTCAAGGAACTTAATCCACGGATGATCTCAAGCGATCCGCTTGAGTTCGTGGATACAAAAGCTTATCCAGATCGACTTGTGAAATCTCAGAAAGCTACTGGCTTGAAAGATGCAATTCGAACAGCCTATGGCCAGATTGATGGTCAGGACGCTGTTGTGGCATCCATGGATTTTCGATTTATTGGCGGCTCCATGGGATCAGTGGTCGGAGAGAAGATTGCACGTGGAATTGATCATGCGATCAAAAATAACTGTCCGTTTATTTGTCTGTCCAAGTCTGGCGGTGCCAGAATGATGGAGGCAGGTTTCTCATTGATGCAAATGGCTAAGACCTCTGCCAAACTCACACAACTAGCCGATGCGAAGCTTCCATACATCAGTATTCTTACTGATCCAACTACAGGAGGCGTAACTGCATCCTTTGCTATGTTAGGTGATTTGAATATTGCAGAACCAAAGGCCTTGATCGGCTTTGCTGGACCCCGAGTGGTTAAGGAAACAATTGGTAAAGATTTGCCTGAAGGTTTCCAGCGTTCGGAGTTTGTTATGGACCATGGTTTTCTTGATTATATCGTTGAGAGAAGTAAGCTGAAATCAAAGCTCTCATTTTCGCTAAAAATGTTGCGAAAAAGCAGCTAAAAAAAGGATTTTTCGTCGTACATTTGCCGAACTTTTCGAAGGATGAAATCATTTTGCCCGAAAAAAGAATAGGAATTAACACATAACAATCATTAAATTAATATTGGCATGTATCTTACAACTGATAAGAAAAAAGAGTTTTTTGCGAAGCACGGTAAGTCTGCAACTGACACCGGTTCTGCAGAAGCTCAAGTAGCTTTGTTTAGTTTTCGAATTGCTCACTTGACTGAGCACTTGAAGAAAAACCGCAAAGATCACAACACTGAGCGTTCGTTGATCAAATTGGTAGGAAAGCGTCGTTCTATTTTGAACTACCTGAAGACAAAAGATATCGAGAGATACCGTGGCATTGTAAAAGAATTGGGACTTCGTAAATAATTCTGACGATTCACGTGTACACTCACATAACAATATAACAAAGGAGGCAATTGATAGCAATTGCCTTTTTTGGTTTTTTTTAAGTGACTATAGGATAAGACCAAATGAATTTAGACATACACCAAAAGACAATTGATCTCGGGGATGGAAAAGTCATCCAAATTGAAACTGGGAAATTGGCAAAACAGGCCCACGGGTCTGTAGTAGTAAGAATGGGAGACACGATGCTCCTTGCAACAATTGTTTCAAATGATGAAGCTGGTGAGAACGTAGACTTTCTGCCTCTTACAGTAGATTATCGTGAGAAATATGCGTCTACCGGAAAATTTCCAGGTGGATTCTTCAAGCGTGAAGCTCGTCCTAGTGACAATGAGGTTCTTACAATGCGTTTGGTAGACCGTGCATTGCGTCCAATGTTTCCGGATGATTATCACGCTGATACTCAAGTTCAGATTCAATTGATGTCTTCTGATGGTATTGAGATGCCAGACGCCCTTTGCGGATTGGCTGCTTCAGCTGCCATTGCCGTTTCAGATGTTCCTTTTAATGGACCAATTTCTGAAGTACGAGTTGCTCGTATTGAGGGAAAAATGGTGATCAACCCTTCTAGTGTTGAACTTGCCAAAGCAGATATCGATATGATGGTTGCTGGGTCAGCGGATAGCATCATTATGGTAGAGGGTGAGATGAGTGAGGTTTCTGAGGCCGAAATGGTTGACGCTATCCAAGCTGCTCACGTTGCTATTAAAGTTCATTGCCAGGTCCAATCGGAACTTGCGGCTCTTGTGAAAAAGTCACAGCCAAAAAGAACTTACAAGCATGAGCGCAATGATGATGACTTGAAAAAGAGCATCCATGAGAACATGTATCAGAAGTTCTATGATTTGGCGAAAGCTAACGTAGAAAAAGCTGAGCGTAAAGCTACTTTCAAGGCAATCAAAAGCGCATATGTAGATCAAATGGATCCTGCTGAAGCTGCTGATAAAGCTTATATGATAGGGCAATACGTGAAAAGTGCACAGAAAGCAGCTATTCGTAATCTTCTTTTAGATGAAGGTATTCGTTTGGATGGTCGAGCAACTACCGACATTCGTCCAATATGGGCCGAAGTAGGTTACTTGCCAAGCACACACGGATCTGCAATCTTCACTAGAGGAGAGACTCAATCATTAACTACCTTGACTTTGGGTACTAAGATGGATGAGCAACGTGTTGACAGCCCATTGGTCGAAAAGACTGATAAATTTATGTTGCATTACAACTTCCCACCATTTTCAACTGGTGAAGCTCGACCACTGCGTGGAGTAAGCCGAAGAGAAGTTGGTCACGGTAACTTGGCACTTAGAGCTTTGAAGCCTGTTTTGCCAGCTGTTGAGGATTGTCCTTATACAATTCGTCTTGTTTCTGAGATTCTTGAGTCAAACGGTTCGTCTTCTATGGCAACTGTATGTGCTGGATGTCTTGCACTCATGGATGGTGGTATTCAAATTAAGGCTCCTGTTTCTGGAATCGCTATGGGATTGGTTTCAGATCCTGAGTCTGGAAAGTATAGAATCCTATCGGATATCCTTGGAGATGAAGATCACCTCGGAGATATGGACTTCAAAGTGACTGGTACTGCAAAAGGTATTACCGCTTGTCAAATGGATATCAAGGTTAAAGGACTGTCGATGGAAGTTTTGACTGAAGCTCTTAACCAAGCAAAAGCTGGCCGACTGCACATTCTCGATAAAATTATTGAGACAATGGCTGGGCCAAATGACGACTACAAGCCACATGCTCCGCGTATTGTTGCATTCGAGATTCCTACAGACACTATTGGTGCCGTTATCGGACCCGGTGGAAAGATCATTCAGGAAATTCAAGCGACTACCGAAGCAACAATTTCAATTGATGAGGTTGATGGAAAAGGTTTCGTTCAAATATCCGCTACGAACAAAGCAAGCATTGATGCTGCCGTAAGTCGAATAAAAAATATCTGTTTTCCTCCAACTATTGAGATAGGAGAGACGTATGAAGGTAAGATTAAGACTGTTGTTGCTTACGGCGCATTTGTCGAAATCATGCCAGGACAAGACGGTTTGCTCCATATCAGTGAGTATGGATGGGAAAGAGTAGAGAACTCAGCGGATGTGTTCACTGAAGGTGAATTGATTAAATTCAAAGTTACTGGACGCGATCCTAAAACGGGCAAAGTTAAATTGTCACGTAAAGCTCTTCTACCTCGACCTGAAAGAAAGGACGCTTAAACGACGGAAGGCAATAAAATGCTAATCTGTCAGGTTTTATCATCAAGCACGGTTTTTGATGAAAGAACAGGAGAAAGAATATTAACATCGAAACCTGATTAAGTCAATATGAGACAGCTTAAGATTACAAAACAGGTTACCAACAGAGAAACCGCCTCCTTAGATAAGTATCTACAAGAGATCGGTCGTGTTGATTTGATTACCGCTGAGGAAGAGGTAGAACTCGCCCAGCGAATTAAAAAAGGCGATCAATACGCCTTGGAGAAGCTTACGAAAGCCAATCTGCGTTTTGTGGTTTCTGTTTCTAAGCAGTACCAGAATCAAGGCTTGTCTTTGCCAGATTTGATCAACGAAGGTAACCTGGGATTGATCAAAGCAGCTCAACGATTTGATGAAACGCGTGGTTTCAAATTCATCTCATACGCTGTATGGTGGATTCGTCAGTCTATTCTTCAGGCTTTGGCCGAGCAATCTCGTATCGTTCGTTTGCCATTGAATAAGATTGGTTCTATCAATAAAATCAACAAAGCATTTGCAAAGCTAGAGCAAGAGTATGAACGTCCACCTACCCCAGCCGAATTGGCCGAGGTGTTGGAGATGACCCTTGATGAAGTAAAGCAGTCTTTGAAGAACGCCGGTCGACACGTGTCGATGGACGCTCCGTTGAAAGATGGTGATGATAGTTCTAGTACTATGTATGATGTCTTGCAGACAGGAGAATCACCTTCTCCAGATCAGGACCTAATGCATGAATCGCTTCGAAAAGAAATAGAGCGATCATTGAGAACCTTAACTACTCGTGAGGCCGATGTGATACGCCTTTATTTTGGATTGAATGGCGGACATCCAATGACTCTTGAAGAGATTGGTGAAAGATTTGATCTTACTCGTGAAAGAGTCAGACAGATTAAAGAAAAAGCCATTAGAAGATTGAAACATACATCGAGAAGTAAGATTCTAAAATCTTACCTCGGATAAAATTAAGGCCTCATTTGAGGCCTTTTTTTATGCCTATACTTTTCGTTTTTTTTTCGCCTGCGATAAATATACATGGCAAAATACCTTTCGTGTAAAACATTTCTTTAGATAGTGACTGATTTCTCAGCATCTGACAAGTTTGGTCAAGCTCGAGAAGCCATATACCTTGTCATTGAAAATATGCCAAGTCCTATAAAGTGGTGCCATTGCCTTTGCATAAATGGACGTCGCTGCTGATCAAAACTCTCTTCAATCAAAGGAATTTGAACAGTACAGGTGTATCTCATGTTCAGTTTAGGAAGATCAGACGTGTTTCCTGGTGGTGATTTGGCTATTCGGAAAGCTATGGCAATCCTATATGAGCTGCCATCAGATAAACCGCAGAATGAATATGTGAAGATTGCCAAATATCGGGCTCATTATAAGAGTGTATCTTGCTTGTGCCTCTGGAAAATTTTGCAGCGATCAACACTATATCAAGCCCAAATGCGAAGCAAATTGCATGATTTACAATATTTCTAATTGCCTAGCGTGTAGTAGATGGACTCTCAATCTATTATCTTCGCGCACTAGTTATGACCA
>JBLHIB010000135.1:0-8197 GCA_047615865.1 Gammaproteobacteria bacterium | reverse complement strand
AGCCATGTTAGTACCTCCATCATAGAATGAATCGGGCGTAACATTGAGGATACCCATAACTGCTGGGGTTGATAAATCGAGGATATTTCTTCCGCAATTGATCGATCTTTGCTTGTAGCTTAATTTCTTCACGTCTATACTTGCATTGCAAAATAAGCGAATCGATGGCAGTTGAACAGGATTTAAATAAAACGAGTGAACAATACGATGTTGTAGTGACTCGTTGCAAGGAGATTTTTACGAATAAAATGCAGGACTATGGCAGTTCTTGGCGCATTTTTCGCACTTCGTCCTTGACCGATCAATTGTTCATCAAAGCGCAACGAATTCGAACTTTGCAAGAGACTAGGGAGAACAAAGTAGGGGATGGAATCGAATCGGAATTCCACAGTATTATCAATTACGCCGTTATGGCGCTCATCCAATTGCAACTTGGTGTGGGTGAAGACAACGACCTTAGCCCAGAGAATGCAACGGCCCTTTATGCCAAGCACGTTAACCTTACCAAAGAGCTCATGATGAACAAAAATCATGATTACGGTGAGGCTTGGCGAGATATGCGGATCAGTTCGCTTACCGATCTTATTCTAGTTAAATTGCTGCGTATCAAGCAGATAGAGGACAATGATGGGCAGACGATTATTTCGGAAGGAGTAGATGCCAATTACCATGACATCTTGAATTACGCTGTGTTTGCTTTGATTCGATTTGATGAGGGTACGGCGAAATAGCATTTGCCGAAGGCTAAATATTCAAGCTGCGCTCAAATCTTAATACCAAAGTGTTCATAGTTCCTTGAGCGCCGAAAGTTAACCAGCCGTTAAAAAACTAATTTCCCTGAATGATGTAACTAAGTTTGTACTCTACAAAACAAGGTGATGATTATAAAATTCCTATTGACCCTCAGCCGAATTCTTGTTGGCTCGCTATTTATAGTTTCCGGACTCATTAAATCAAATGATGCGCTGGGTTTTAAGTATAAGCTGGAAGAGTACTTCGAGCCAGGAGCGCTCAATATGTCCTTCTTCGAGCCTATCGCTTTGGAGCTTGCCATTTTTGTATGTGTTGCTGAAGTTCTACTCGGAATTGCTATTCTCACTGGAGCGAAGGCCAAACTCACCGCAGTACTATCGCTGCTGATGATGTTGTTCTTCACCTGGCTTACTTACTATACTCATACATGTGACCCTACCGGAGTTACCATGATTACGGATGCATCTGGAGCTGCTAAGGAAATCGCCAACCAATGTGTTCTTGAATGCGGATGCTTCGGAAATGCAATTCCGCTCACGCCTTGGGAGTCTTTCCTAAAAGACCTTACCATTCTGATTTTTGTAATTCCCATTGTCATTGGCGCGTTCACCAATAAAATCAAACTCAATACGACGCGTGAAGATATCATTGTATACACTGCGGCTATTGTCATGACGACATTGTTCAGCATGGGGATGTTAGATTGGTTGTTCCCTGTCATCTTCCTTGTTTTGAGTCTATTGGTTGTAACTGCCTTGAAAAAACGACTTTCAACCAAATGGAAGGAGTGGGGCATGGCGATCGGAATTTTAGTGGTGTGCTCAGTTTTTCAGTACCATACGCTGGCACACTTGCCAATGAAGGATTACCGACCATACGCAGTAGGCAAAGACATCGCTGTTCAAATGATGAGCGTTGATGAATTGAATGAGCTTATGCTTGCGCAAATGTCTACCGGGGATATCGATAACGTATATGCCTTCATTGCTCAAATTGACTTGCCTTCTTCGGATAGCCTGCATTTTGTAAAGACATATTTCGATACCTATCAAAACATGAATGAAGGTCAGCGTGAAGAAAACGGCATGACGCTCATGGAAGATCTGGGAAGCAGGATTACCCTTTCGTCTCCAGTATATGCAACGAAGTACGTTTTCAAGAACCTTAAAACAGGAGCTGACACACTAGTATTGAGCAGCGATTGGTTGCGAGTTTATAGCACTCCTTGGTTTAAGTCGACCTATGAAATTGTCACTTATGATGGTGATGAAGTCATGTTGGAAGAGGGCTACGAACCTGCCATCAAGGATTTCAGTCTGGAGACCTATGAAGGGGATGATATCACGGAGGAAGTTTTGAATTTTAGTGGATATACTTTCCTTCAGATCTCAAATGACCTTAGTCAGGCCGACGAATCGGCACAAGAGGTATTCAATGATCTAGCAAAAGAATCAGAGACCAGCGGAAATAAGTTTTATGCTGTGACCAATGCCCTATATGAGGAGACTGAGGCCTACCGGCACAAACACGGTGCAGCCTATCCATTTTTGAATTGCGATCAAATAGAGCTCAAGATTATCGTGCGAAGCAATCCTGGCTTAGTCTTGCTAAAGGATGGAGTCGTCATTGAAAAATGGGCTTGTAGTGATGTGCCAACTTGGGCGGAAGTTTCTAAAGAATACATGAAGTAGCCCTTGTTAAAATATATCCTCTCCAAACTAGCTTATGGACTTCTCGTACTTTGGGGAGTAGTAACGGTAGTGTTCTTCATTTTTACGCTGGGAGGAGATCCGGTGGAGAATCTTGTAGCTGAAAACTCAACGCAAGAGGTCAAGGATGCAATTCGCAAAAAATTCAATCTAGACTTACCCGTTGGCGAACGATACGTTCACTACCTGAACGACTTGTCGCCAATTTCCCTTCATGGCAACGGAGAAGATAGTCGAAACAGACTTGATACCAGTCAGTACAGTGTTCTCTTGAGTGCTCAACTCGGGAGCAATACACTAGCTATAAAAGCACCTTTCTTAAGTAGGTCTTACATTTCAGAGAGAAGCGTAACAGCAATCATTGGAGATGCTCTTCCTGGAACTGCCGTACTAGCCATCGTAGCCATGATCTTTGCCATTATACTCGGCTTGTCTATTGGCGTGTTGTCTGCGCTTAACAAAGACGGATTGATCGATCGAGTAGCTCTGGTTCTCAGTGTACTTGGCATGTCAGGACCTTCATTTTTTATGGCAATTTTGGTCGCTTGGATAGGAGGTTACTTGTGGTATGAAACGACTACTCTTACTGCCTGGCCGATAGTTTTTATTCTGCTATTTGTCCTTGCTGGTCTGTGGCGGAACAAACGTGTGAAAAAATCTTTGTCGGAAGGCCTTGGCAAACTCGGATTGATTGGAGCCATTATGGGCCTTGCCTTTTGGATTCTGGGAGGCATTTTCGGCGGACCTCTAAGCGAGTTTGTTTTTCGTCTTCCTGGCACAGGACTTTCTATGACAGGCAGTCTCTACGATGTGGATATCTGGGAAGGCCAAGTACTTAATCTGAAGAACCTTATTCTACCTGCTTTAACCTTGGGAATTCGTCCACTGGCTGTGATTGTGCAGCTGACTAGAAATAGTCTGCTTGAGGTGATGCAACAGGATTACATCCGAACGGCCAGAGCAAAAGGACTAAAGGAGTCGGCGATCATTTGGAGACACGCGTTGAAGAATGCGCTTAACCCCGTTTTAACAGCAATTTCAGGATGGTTTGCCTCGATGCTGGCCGGTGCGGTCTTTGTTGAATTTGTATTCGGCTGGAAAGGTTTAGGCTTAGAAACCTATAGTGCTCTTGAAAAAGATGATTTGCCTGTAGTCATGGGTGCCGTAGTGGTGATTGCTTCAATTTTTGTGGTCATCAATCTGCTAACCGACTTAATGTACGGTGTCATTGACCCACGTGTTCGAATCCGCAAATAAACTACTCTCACTCTTCGGTATTTCCAATTTTCTGGACAATAGGTCAATCGATCACCTGACTAGAATAACAATGTGATTGAATAGGTTGGTGTTAACTTTCCTCTGAATATTCATGTTTCAATAGCAGCGACAAAAGAACTTGATGGATGGAGGTTTTAATAATTTGCTTAACACTATTGATTTTTGTGGCAGCGGCATAGAATGGCATTTGATGCAATTTCGAGAATGTGATAATTAGAAAATCAGCACTTCTGAACTGTTCATTCAATGTGAAAAGTAAATCAAGAAATAATAAGGATTTAGCACAAGGCAAACGCCATGCAAAAGTCTATTGAACAGGCTGTTTCACAAACTCTGCAATCTCCTCCAGTGATTTCATAGCCTCAGAGACATAATCAGGGAATACTTGCCAACTATGAAATAACTTGTCGCTAGCTTGAAACCGAACATTAACCTGCGCTTCTTGCAACTTCTTAGCAAAGATTTCGCTATCGGGAAATAGCAATTCATTTGTAGCTACTTGAAGCAATACCGGGGGATAGGAACTCAGGTTTTTACTTTGCAAAGGCGAGATTTCTGGAGTCTCCATTTCCGTGCCATCGGCATAGAGATCCGCATAAGATCTCAGGTCCTTTTGGTTGAAAACGGAGTCTGCGGCCTGATTCAACTTGGCCGATTCCGAATTGATTCTCAGGTCTAACCAAGGGGACATTAGTGCCAGTTTTGAAGGCAGCTGAATGTTCTTGGAAATACACCTTTCAGTAAGTGCACAGCTCAAATTTCCCCCTGCCGAGTCACCCATAACGATGATCTTTTTATTGGGATACATTTCAAGCATGCGGGTATATACTTTCTCACAATCGTCTAGTCCGGCAGGATATTTAAATTCTGGCGTAAGTCGGTAATTCGGAGCTAATATTTCGCTTTTGGTCAATCGGGCCAAATGCCCCATTAAGGCGCGATGAGTTTTCGATGAGCCAAAGGCAAATGCGCCCCCATGCAGGTATAGAATAATCGTTTCGTTTGACTCACCTTTATAGGTAATCCGATCACATTTAATCTCACCAATGGTTTCCTTCGAGGTTTTTACCCCTCTGGGTGCTGGAGTAAAATGGGAGAGACGTTCCAAATACGAACGCAGTTGCACAGGCCCAATATCCATATGCGAGCGCACAGCCCGCGTGAACTTGTAGTACAACATGATATATTCGTATTTGAATAGATTCATATTTCAAAAATACGGTTCTTCTGATGAATACCGTAATGTCCTTCGTTATGTGAATGACACATTTTCTCGCATTGCTAACCCCTGTTTCATTTGAAAACTTTGTAGTCGTGCAATTCGACTTTGCGGATCGTGGTGCATGAATGCTCATTTCCTCCTTGATTTGTCTCGTTGAACAAACAACCTTCTTTCCCCATCACGAATTGTGCTTTTGCACCAAAAAAATGATATCATGAACAAAGTAATTTTGTCGTGGGCAGTCCTGTTTATGCTCTTAAGTAAGGTTAGCTATAGTCAATCACCCGATCTGTTTGAAGACCTAGACCTAACTTCAATCTCCAATGGAATACTCCTGGCTAAATCACCTGGCTGGGTGGATGTTCCTGATGGGTCCACCTTTTCTGAATTGGCCTATTCTGTCTCCCGACAGGTTGTCTTTGAATTGGGCAAGGCAAGGTTGGATAGCAGTCTTTTGCCGCAGATAGAGCTTATTGATGAGGTGTCTCGAACGCTCAAAGATGAGCACGATGCTGTGCCTATCATTGTCACAGATATGCGCTGCTATGATTTCGTTGAGGATGCGATCGAAAATGGACTGATCGGTTTTGAGAACGGCAAGTACGTCGACCAAAGCGGTCCAGACGAGGACATCTTTGCTCATAAAAGGTTGGTGAGTTGCTTTTATGATCGAGAATTCTACACCAACCCTATGCAGCGTTTTGTATTTCCATCTTCGCTCATGATTTCCAATATCGAATCTGATTCCTTCGTAATTCAGGCCGATTTTGGAAATGGCCAAGGATGGTTAGACGTTCAATGGGATGAGATCATTCAAATCCAATACCCCAACGCTTCTGAAGATCGACACATCAAAATCAAGTTTCTCCGGGACAATCAATTGCTGAAGTCTGGATTCCATCTTCGAAGTGGAGGAGGGCAGACTGCTATTGGCGAATTGAATCCTGCGCCATGGCCAACGACGAACTCAATACATCCGTGGCGCATAAGCGTTATTGAAGGAGAGCACCTCATAAAAGCTCATGCATACACGCTTACAAGTCCTGATGGCATATTCGATAAACCCTTCATCTTTGTGGAAGGGGTAGATTTTGGAACCGATATATCACCCAAAAGGAATGGCACATTTGGCTGGTATGAATTCTCTAGCGGACAATCAGAGAAATACCATTTTCTTTCCCTAACGCCTGAGCTGATAAGCCAGCTCCAAGAAGCCAATTACGACATCATCTTGCTGGACTTTTTGGATGGAGCCGATTATATTCAAAGGAATTCAGCCATTCTTCAACATTTGATTTCCCTCGTAAATGAGCACAAAGTAGGAAACGCTGGAAATGTAATCGTAGGCGCAAGTATGGGCGGACAAGTGAGTCGACACGCTCTCAAAACTATGGAGGTAGAAGGAAACAAACACTGTTGTCGCTTATGGATATCCATGGACTCGCCGCACAGAGGAGCATATATTCCGGCCGGAATTCAGGGTTTAATTGAAGACATGGCTCAATATAGTGATGAGGCGGCTAGTTTTATTGATGGAAATTTGAAGAGACCTGCCGCCCAACAATTGCTTAAGTACAACAGGTTTGCAAATTCCAATTTGCATCAACTCTGGTACGATCAATTGGATGAACTGGGTTTTCCCCAGGAGTGCAGAAACATTGCAATTTCAAATGGAAGTCTGTCCGCAACTCCTCTGAATTACAACCCCGGTGCGAAAATCATTGAGTACAGTTGGAGCTTTCTGACCAATGAAATCATTGGTTTCGACGTTTTTGCGCTGCCAGGAAGTGTCATTCACGAAGAAAATGAAGGAACCAATTTTGTAGTCTCTGAAATTCGAATTCCTCCGCCGGGCATGTGCTTGGACCCCGCTTGCATAGCCGCTGAGTTATTTGGGCTTACGATCAATCCCAAAATAACCAAAGTCGATATTTCAAACTTGCAGTTCTATGATAATGCTCCAGGAGGAAAGTACAATACGACCGAACAAATGGTGAGATCTCTGAATTTATTTCTAGATAATTATTCATGGGTTCCCAATATTAGTAGCGACGAATTTGAAAAGTACCACTGCTTTGTTTCTACCTCAAGTGCCTTGGCAATGAATGATGAGTATACGTTTGCAAACATTGGTCAGGCATTGGAAAATAATCCATCACTTACGCCCTTTGATGATTTTTACGCACCTCCTTTCGCCAACCAATTGCATACCCAAGTAACCTACGATAACATAGACTATGTGATGACCAATTTGCTTGGCGGTGAGGGCTTGCTCTTAGATGAACTCAACAGCGCAAGTCCCAACAATGGAGTTTATAATTACTGTCTGCCAGTCAATAATATTATGCCTTCCATAACGATAGAAGATGGAGGGAGAATTCATGTGAATGGTAATTTACCCAGTCATTTTGCAGAAGCTGGCGATGAAATTCCGGTGTTTGGTTCTGCGTTCTTGGTGAAAACGGATTATTGCCA
The DNA here is from genome assembly GCA_047615865.1 of Gammaproteobacteria bacterium. GTDB lineage: Bacteria > Bacteroidota > Bacteroidia > Flavobacteriales_D > Sanyastnellaceae > JADFAK01. The sequence goes on along the minus strand of JBLHIB010000135.1, from coordinate 760 downwards.
GAGCCATATTGTAGTCGAAAATGGTGGATTACTCTCACTAGGAGATGCGAATGGCAATAAAGGAAAGTTGGAAATCAGGGAAGGCAGCTCTCTTTCTATCGAAGAAGGGGGATTATTGGTGATTCGTTCTGGAAGCGAAATTAGAGTAAAGAGTGGAGCTCAATTGATATCAATCGGAGGGCAATTGAGAATTGAAAGTGGTGCGAAAATTACAATTGAGGAAGGCGCTGTTTTTCATTGGTACGGCGATGAACCTATGGGCTTATTGGGCCAGGAAGCCGTTTTGGAACTCCATGGGAATATGCATGTGCACGATAACGGTGTTTTCTCAATTATTCACCCCAATGTTTTGAGTGGCAAGATTGTCGTTTACAGTGAGGGTGCAACTTTTTATGGCGGCGCAGGAGCGCAAATAAAATTAGAGGGTGATTATGCTACAGACAAAATAGTTCTGGTGAAGCCGAATGCAAGATTTAAGTGCGAGGCAGGTTTTGGAACGCTTGATATTCAAAATGGCCAAATCGTGATTCAAGAAAATGGCGTGTTTGAAAATAGAAATCACGGCGTTTTTGAAAACGTCAACGTTTTGGCCGAGTCAACCAATGCTACGTTTCTCACCAAGTCTGCGACCAATATGTCCTTTTGTTCATTTGAGAATGTCAAACTTCTATCTGCTATGGAAAATGGCTTGCTTGAAATTGAAGAATCCAGTTTCTCAGGAGATGAATGTCAAGTCATTGTACAAGGGCAAGGTTTCTCG
>JBLHIB010000134.1:0-8264 GCA_047615865.1 Gammaproteobacteria bacterium | reverse complement strand
CAGGTGTCCTTTACTTCCCGAAGATCAAGAACAACTTCGAGATGCAAAAGAACAAGATCAATCTGTATTGCAACCAGGTGTTCATTACAGACAACGTTGAAAACATCGTTCCTGAATTTTTGACTTTACTACACGGAGTCATTGACTCACCAGATATTCCATTGAACGTTTCAAGAAGCTACTTGCAGGCCGATTCGAATGTGAAGAAGATTTCTGGGCATATCACCAAGAAGGTTGCTGACAAACTACAATCGATGTTCAACACCGATCGTGAGGACTTCGCTGCCAAGTGGGATGATATCCGAATCTTTATGGAGTACGGAATGCTTACTGAAGAGAAATTCTTCGACAAAGCAGAGAAATTCTACATGTACAAGACTACTGATGATAAGTATGCTACACATGAAGAGTTCATCGAAAAAATCAAAGAGACTCAAAAAGACAAAAACGACAAGATCATTGTTCTTTATACGAATGATGCCGTTGAGCAGCACTCGTTTATTGAAAGCGCAACTGACCGCGGATACGAGGTTGTGATCATGGACACGCAGTTGTCTTCACATCTTTTAACACGACTAGAGCAGAAACATAATGGCGTTCAATTCGTCAGAGTAGATGCAGACACAGTTGACAAACTCATCGAGAAGGAAGATGCAATGCCTTCAAAGATGACTGAGGAAGAGCAGACTGAATTGAAGCCTGTTTTGGAATCGGTTGTTGAAGATGGCAAGTTCACGGTTGTATTTGAAAGCATGAGCGAAAAAGACGCTCCGATGGTGATTACCGAGAATGAATTCATGCGAAGAATGAAAGAGCAGCAGATGACCGGAGGCGGTGGAATGCAGATGTTCGGCAATCTTCCTGAGACTTACAACTTGGTAGTCAATAGCAACCACCCTGTGATGGCGAAGATCCTCGAAGAGAAAGACGAGGCAGTTCGCAAGAGCATGGCTAAGCAAACCGCCGACTTGGCACTTTTGTCAAAAGGTCTGCTAAAAGGAAAGGATCTCACGACGTTTATCAAGCGCAGTGTTGATTTGATACACTAACAACAAAATTATACCACTACTATGAGCAAATCACTGATTGCAATTCTGGCCGTTGTGGCATTCGTCGTCATCCTTTTTGGAATGGGCGTATCGAAGTACAACGGACTTATGCGAACAAGCGAAGGAGTTGATGGTGCATGGTCTCAAGTTGAGAACCAATACCAAAGACGTTTTGACCTGATAGACAATCTTGTATCAACTGTAAAAGGTTATGCAGATTTCGAGAAAGAGACCCTTTTGGGAGTTACTGAAGCTAGATCACGTGCTATGGGAGCCATGGCAAGTTCGGACAGCGGTAGAAACTTGGAAGGTGTTCAGGCTGCCGACAAGTCATACGGGGTTGCAATGGGTCGTTTCTTCGGTTATACGGAGAACTACCCAGATCTCAAGGCGAGCAAGAACTTTTTGGAACTTCAAGCACAGCTAGAGGGCACTGAGAACAGAATTGCCACTGAACGTATGCGTTTCAACGATGTCGTGAAGGATTACAACACCCGTTTGTTGACTTTCCCGAGCAACGTTATCGCTGGTTTCGCAGGACTTGAAAAGAGAGAATATTTCGATTCAACTGATGGTGCTGAAGTAGCTCCTAAAGTAAGCTTTGAATAATTAAGATCATATGTCGGCATACACCCTACTTTCTGTAATAGAACAAGAATCCGTTGAGGAAGCCATTCGAAAGGCCGAATTGCGCACAAGTGGTGAAATCCGTGTTCACATTGAAAGCAAATGCCGCGAAGAGGTCCTGGACCACGCGGCATATGTTTTCAAAAAGCTGGAGATGGAAAAGACCAAGGATAGGAATGGCGTGCTGATTTATGTTTCAGCCGATGACCGCAAGTTTGCCATCATTGGCGACGTGGGCATCAACAGCAAAGTTCCCAAGGGTTTTTGGGAAGGAACACGAGACGAGATGCTCAAGCATTTCAAGAAGGGAGATATCTGCGAAGGACTAGCTGCGGCCATTGGCGTGAGCGGTGAACACCTCAGAGAGTACTTCCCGTATGAAAGTGACGATGTGGACGAGTTGTCCAACGAAATATCATTTGGAGATTGAAGATACAACACTACATAGCGACCTTCTTATTGGCCATTGCGTCCTTTACTATCCAGGCTCAAGAGGATTGTTTTCCCAAGCGACTGGACGACAGGAATATCCTCGTTTATGACGTGAGCGATGTGCTTTCTGCCGGTGAAGAACAGCAGCTCAACAATAAGTTGGCTTCGTACGCTGCGCAAACGTCCAACCAGATCGTCGTTGTAATTGTAGACGATATCTGTGGAGATGCGCCCTGGAATTATGCCACTGAACTTGGACAAGCCTGGGGAGTTGGGCAAGGGAAGTTTGACAATGGAATCGTTGTCCTGGTAAAGCCTTCCGGCGGACAAGGTCAGCGAAAGACTCATATTGCCGTGGGTTACGGCTTGGAAGGTGCCATTCCTGATATTACGGCCAGCCAAATTGTAGACCGTGAACTGCTTCCCAACTTTTCTAGCGGAAACATTTACAAAGGTCTGAATGAAGGCACCACAGTATTGATGTCATTGGCTGAAGGTGAGTACAACTCAGATGCATACGCACAGCAGGCTAAGAAGCGGAAACCATTTGGCCGAGGAGCACTTATGTGGGTTGGTATCATGGTCTTCTTTGGAATTTCTAGAATCGTACGCGCCAGGAAATACTCCAATCTCAACGACATAACTTTCTGGGCTGCACTTATGATGCTCTCTAGCAGCGGACGATCACACGGTGGTTCTTGGGGAGCATTCTCAGGAGGTGGCGGCGGAGGCGGCTTTGGCGGTTTCGGTGGCGGTGGCTTTGGAGGCGGCGGTGCTGGAGGCAGTTGGTAATTACAATATAGAACATGGGATTTACGAAGTATATAGGAGGAGCACTTGGCTGGGCATTGGGCGGACCGATAGGAGGTATTTTAGGATTTGCCGTAGGCTCTATATTTGATGGTGGTTCTAAAGAAAAGCAGCAGAACTTCAGAGGTGGCCAAGCCAATTCGAGAGACTACCAGCAGAAGTACCAACAATACCGACACAATACTTCCCAAGCCGATTTCGCATCTGTACTCATCGTTTTAAGCGCGGCCGTAATGAAGGCCGACGGGAAATTGATGAAGTCGGAGCTCAACTTCATCCGCCAGTTCTTCGAGACTAATTTTGGAGAAGCAGCAGCAGCTGAGCAAATGGGCACTTTGCAAGACTTGCTCAAAAAGGACATTCCCGTAGCTGAAGTATGCGCGCAAGTAAAGTACTTCATGGAACACCCGATGAGGTTGCAGTTGATGCACTACCTCTTCGGAATAGCTAAATCGGATGGCGATGTTGACGCATCGGAGGTAGAAGTCATCTACCAGATTTCACGTGGCTTAGGCATCAGTGAAAAAGACTACCAGTCGATCCGTGCGATGTTCTACAAGGACCCCGCTGGAGCTTACATGATTCTGGAAATCACGGATAAAGCTACCGACTCTGAAGTCAAGAAGGCTTATCGTCACATGGCCAAGAAGTATCACCCAGACAAGGTGAGTCAGCTTGGACCGGAGCACGTCAAAGCAGCTAAAGGCAAGTTTATCAAAGTTCAAGAAGCTTACGAGACCATTAAGAAGGAGCGAAAGATGAGCTAGGGATCAATTGAAAATCACTTCACAATTGGGGAGATTTTTGACACGGCTTAGTTTTATATAAATTCTCAGCGCTACGCGCAAATGTCCGGCAGAGTTCCATGCTAGGACACTCCATTTTGAAAGCCGATTGCAGTACATTTGCGGTCCTATACATTCCCATATGCACATTGGACTTATTTCGGACACACACGGTTATCTAGATGACCGTATTCTCGCCCACTTGGAAGATGTAGACGAGATTTGGCATGCAGGAGATATCGGCAAGATTGAGGTCACCGATGAACTCGCGAAGTTGCATCCAGTGCGAGGCGTTTACGGCAATATAGACGGCGGCGTCATGCGCAGGGTCTTTCCGAAGCACAACCGATTTACAGTCGAAGGCGTCGACGTATGGATCACCCACATTGGCGGTCGGCCAGGGAGGTACAACCGCGACATCTACTCCCAAATTATGGCTCGTCCGCCCAAGTTGTTCATTTGCGGACACAGTCACATCACACTTGTCGAAATGGACAAGAAGATCAATTGTCTGCACATGAACCCCGGAGCAGCAGGCCGCAGCGGATTTCATCAAATGCGAACGTTATTGAAATTCAGGATTGATGCGGGAAAAATTCATGATTTGCGGGTAATAGAATTGGGAACGCGCACTCAGTCGAAAGACTGAAGGAAAGTCGTCTCATTCTGACGAAACATCACCATTAGATTGATAAGCCCTTTCATATCGGCCTCCAACATCTCCACATCCGAGCGCACTACTAGGTAGGGCCCAACATAGAACCACTCATCCTGTCGTGATGAATCGTATCGTCCGTGCTGATTCTCTGCAGAGAGGATCTTCGACTGGAATTTCTTGTGTAAAAACTGCATCTCTGAGACTGGCTTGTACAAAGTCCTGTATTCGTCGCTATTGTTCGCGAGGCCACTAGATTTCAAAGTCTGCAAACTACGACCGATGATACTCCCTTGCATCATCAGTGAGTCTTCCCATATTTGTATTTGCGCCAGCAGAGAATTGCCATACTCCTCATGCGTAATGCGGCGAATATCATGTTCACTGGTAAGCTCGTTGTAACGCACATTGACCTTGTCAAAATCCACATTGTACTGCGTCAATTTAACTTCAGCGCTTCCGTATGCTTGAGACTCAATTTTGGCAAGTTCAGCTACTTTATCCGCATTCGCCGATTCCATTTGCTTCTTGCATGAATCTGCCGTAGCGTAATAAACCCCTCTGTTTTTGAGCACCTTATTGTGGATGACATCCAGCTCTTCTTTGAGTTCGATAAGCTCATTGTAAGGAGCAAGTCCCTTCTCTCGGCACTCGAACATGAGCTCGACATGAAACTCCTCTTTGGTATAGAATTTCCCTTCTATCACCTGCTCACCGCGCATGAGTTCCATGTGGTTTGAGGTAATGACATCGGTAAATTGCTGCAGATCCACTTGTGGCTTGCATCCGATCATTAAGAAAACAAATACTACAGCAAAGCCAATTCTCATCTTAGTCGGTCCAATGATTTCACTAAATCCTCGTCTCCTTTAATCGAGCGATTGGCCAGAAAATTGAAAGCCAAGGCCGCGGCTGGAAGGTAGAAGGCTATTCCATAAACGTTAGTCCACGTTCCTTCTGGAAGCATATCTTCTGCAGCTCCACCAGTGAAATATCCGCAAACTAAAACAGCTAAAATCAATACGTATGCTAGTCGGCCCCTTTTCATTTGACCTTTTCGGTTCTTGAATCCAAAAAGCGATGTCAATAGCATCAATCCCGTAAGCCATGCCAACGAAAGCCACACCCAATATAAAGTCGGAATACTCAGCGACTCCTCCCCGTTTGAAAACGAGCACATTTTGAGGATGAAGGAAGTTGACGCCCCATCAAAAGCGAACAGTGGGAACAGTACCACAGCCAAGAGCAATAAGCTGGCAAGGAGGAGGTAGATGGACTGGATTCTTTGAAGCATACTGATCTTTTTTTTTGCGAAGATAAGGGAGAAAATAGGGTTTAGAAATAGTGAAAAACATTTTAGAGGCAGAGCCGGCGGTTGAATAAGGTTTTTGGCGAGGGAATTGAAAAAGAGTAATGAGAAATAGTGTTTGGAAATGAAACTTGAAAATTGATTTTTGGTGAGGAATAGAAATGGGAAATGAACTAAGAACTAGCCCCGTTTCTTTGGTTTTTATGGGCTGGTTTTTGGTGAAAAATTGCCCTTGGGGTGGTAACCCTCAAGCCCAGCTGCAAAGATAGTTGGACTGGCGATGTGAGACGTTGATTAAACGTATGTATACGTCTAACAACGGATAAACTTGGAGGAATTGGTTGGCGTTTGCGAGGTTTGGAGGTAGATGACACCTGGGGGAGGTTTGTTTTTAGTTGATTTGGTGTTGGAGTTGTACGCCCCATACTAGTTTTGCTAGGTGATTTTTTTGGTTCGGGTTAGAGATACGATACCCCTTGCAGATTCTGGTTGCTGGATGGTGTTTGGTTTTGGGGGCTTGGGGGCGAGACTAGAGAATTTATTTTCTTGGTTGTGGATGTTTTGAAACGAATTACTTTTGTGTCATGCAATTTGAGTGGAGATTAAAAACGTTTGAGGAATTATCGACTGCGGAGCTTTACGATATCATGGCGGAGAGGATTCGCATTTTTGTTGTGGAGCAAGATTGTCCTTACCAGGAAGCAGATGGGTTGGACAAGGTTAGTCTGCACATGAGTGCGTTGGACGAAAAGGAAAGCGTTGCTGCTTATATTCGTATTCTTCCTCCGGGAGCGGCTTATAAGGAAGCCGCGATTGGTCGAGTTATAGTTGCTCAGGAATTTCGTGGTCAGCAATTGGGTCGCTTGGTTATGGAACGTGGCATGCAGGAAATCGCCGAGAGATGGCCTGAATCACCAATTCGTATCGGTGCACAAATCTACTTGAACAAATTTTACTCATCACTTGGCTTTGTGAACGAAGGAGAAGAGTATCTTGAGGACGGACTTCCGCACATCGAAATGCTTTATTCAAAACCATAATATTCAACCCATGCCTAAAACCATTGCCAAAGCACAAGTATCTTTAGATGAAGCCAAATCTCGATTTGTATCTCAACTGAAATCATTCTCGGCAGACGTGCTTTCCAAAAATACAAAGGGAGGAGGATGGAGTGCTTTGGAGATATGCGAACACGTCATTATCACAGAAGCTAGCTCATTGGGATACATGCTAAAAAAGACCCAAAGCGGCTGGAAAGACTTGGAAAAAGGGACTGATGAACATAAGAAATCGGCCGATAAGTTGCACGATGCTTTGATCTCAGACAACAAGTGGGAAGCTCCTGATCTACTTCCTTCTCCAAAAGGAGAAATGACTTTGGATGAACTGCTAGATCAATGGGATGGATTGAGGATTAAGTTTGCACAGTTTATTGAGAGTCTAGATCCTGAATTTTACTACAGACTGGTTCTCAAACATCCGTATGCGGGACGAATGGACCTCTTGCAGACCACAGATTTCTTGACCCATCATATTTTCCACCACATGCATCAATTGGATCGGGTGAAGATTGAGTTCGGAATTGAGTGATCGATTAAGTTCTTTTTAATGCTCCTTTTCACCTAGACTAAGGTGGTAAATCAATCCAATAGAAAAAGTGCTCTGGCTGAGTGGACCTGTGATGAACTTGTACTCTGCAAACGGCAATACATTCTTGACCATCAAGTGAAATCCTAGGCCAACAGAAGCTCCAAAAGCATCGTGAGTAATGCTTTCTTCCTGATGTGACTCCTTTTCAACGCTGTAGTTCAAGCCGACCAATGGATAGAGACCAGCCTTTTCTGCCACTTCAAAAATGTAGTGTGCTACAAATCCGTATTCACTCAATTGAACATCAGAATTATGATGGCTCTTGGTAGGGAAATAGGAATATTCCGGACCAAAACAAATGTGTTCATTGAGTCCATAGTAGAGTCTGAAATTGGGAGCTGACTGCTGGATATCTGTTCCATAAGTCCCTCCAACCCCAAACATAATTGATTGCGCGTATCCGTTGCAAACAGAAGTAAGCAATAGGAAAAGCATTGATACTTTAAAGAGTTTAGACATTTCCCAAAAATTCTTCGCGAGCTTCATTTAAGAAATTGGCAGCCGCATTAACATTTATTGAAGAAGACGCAAGGGTTGCCCCGTTCCAGTCTGACCTCCATTCTCCGGCACTTAGACCAGACAAACTTTTTGTGACCACTTCTACCCCATTGTCATATCCTGCCGCGTAGTAATAAAAATCATCAACCAGCGAATCAGGGATAGCGAGCCCAGCGCCCATGAAGAAAGTTCCTTCTGCATTTAAACTTGTATAAATCCCCAAGTCAAAATGATGAGACCATATTCTGATCGGTGATGTTAGATTGTTTACACTTAAGAATTTCTCAAAAGCCTCTTGGCCTATATTGAATCCTTCTATCAAGGCTTTCAAGGCATCGGCATCAAAAGTCAGACAATGACCGTCGGTAATAACCGCATAGGGCAGGTTGTAATGAAACTTATACGCGTATTTTCTCTCGACTCCATGCCCATAAGCATGTTTTGAAATC
>JBLHIB010000133.1:0-8357 GCA_047615865.1 Gammaproteobacteria bacterium | reverse complement strand
TCAAGGGTCTTTTCGGGCGAACATAGTAAATCAGAAAGGGCTTTTTCCCATTGCCCGTCAAGAACATGAATCCCGTTCACTTGGTGCGTGACTATTGAAGAGTTTACTCCAATTGGAGAGACTGCCGGCACTATTCCTAAGGCCATGTATTGAAGAGCTTTGAGTCCACACTTCCCCTCAGCCCACCTAGATTCGGGAAGTGGCATCAACCCAATATCTATTTGAAGGAGGTCATCGATTTCAGTTGCTGCATTCCATTTGATGAAGCGCATAGAAGGAAATGTAAATTCCGGAGCTAAGTTGCTGATCACAACAAGTTCAAATGGGTGCTTGGCAACTAGCTCGCGCAACTGTGGCAAGATACTTTCCAAGTAGCTTATCGTACTGTGACTTCCTGTCCAACCTATCACAGGTGATTTTAAGTTGATTTCCCGAACCCTGTTGTGCGCTTTCACAGTGTCAATTGTCGTAGGGATATAGAAGGAACTTGGGTTGAATGCCTTCGCCTGATCCACCAGCCAGTGGTTTCCGCAACTGTTCTTCCAACTGCGCTTCATGAGCGTTTTGCTATTTTCGTAAGACTTCAGTCTAGCAAATAGCTTGTTGTTCTCTGAGTAATTCGTGAGCCAAATGGCATCATCAAAGTCATAAATAATCTTTTTCTTCCAGACTTTTGAAATCAACCAGGACAGCAGAGGGGGGCCTGCTGGCGAAAGCTCCCGATGAACAAAGACGAAATCGAACTTATGCAGCGTCAACAACATTTGCGCTCGTCGCATATAACCCAGAAACAAGCCCAAGGCTTTAGGTACAAAATTACCCGCCTTGTAAAATTTTAGCCACGCTTTTTTAGTGAGGAACGACTGAATAGTGCAGTCGTAACCGGCCTCTTTCAGCGTCGAGAGATATTGCTCAAATCGAAATCGCTGACTAGGGGCCTCCTGTATAGGGTAAGGTACAAGGAAGAGTATTCGCATTCTATAAATTCAGCATGAAGTATCGGAATACTTTTTTCATCAAGTGAACACGGTCTTTTCCGCGAACATTGTGAGGATGCGATGGGTAAACCGCAAAATCCACTTGTATATCATCCAAGACACATTGACGTTGAAAAGCCATGTTGTGTTGGAGAACTACCACGTCGTCCACGTTTCCGTGAATCATCAATAAATCACCTTTCAGATTTTTCACGTGATTGGTGAGATTCGCAGCTTCATATCCTTGTGGATTTTGAGCAGGAGTGTCCATGTATCTCTCCGTGTACATGATCTCATAATAGTTCCAATCAATGACCGGACCACCTGCAACTCCTACCTCAAACAGATCGGGTTTCTTCAACATCATAGAAGTTGTCATGAAGCCACCATAGCTCCAACCATGAACTCCAAAACGGCTGGCATCAGTATACGTTTGTTCTTTGAGCCAATTCACTGCGTGCTCCTGATCCTCCAACTCAATGCTACCCACGTTGCGGTGAACAGCTTGTTCGAAATCGCGACCACGATTGGCAGAACCCCTACTGTCCACGGTGAAAATGATGTACCCTTCCTCTGCGAAGTTATGCATCCACAAAGGCGCTCCTGCCATCCAGCTATTGGTGACAAGCTGTACATGCGGACCAGAATAGACATATACGATTACTGGATATTGCTTGCTCGGGTCAAAGTTACTTGGCTTGATCATACGACACCAAAGCGGTGTGCCATCAAAAGATGTGTGCTCAAATACCTCTGTCGTTCCGTAAGTCACATCCTTCATAGGGTTTTCAGCTACCAATAGTTTTCTGGCAACTTTCCCTGTTGACGTGAGCATTTCGATTACTCTTGGTGTCTCCAAATTTGAACGCGTATCAATCACATATTTTCCGCTCGGAGAAAGCTTGCCACGGTGAACTCCCTTCGCTCTTGTAAGCTTTTGAACTTTTAATCCTTTGAGTGTGATCTTGTAAATATGGTTTTCTGTAGGAGTTTCTCCTGTAGCTTCAATAAATATAGAGCTTCCTTTCTGGTCAAACCCCAAGACCGAAGTCACAGGATAATTGAATTCTGTATTTGACAATAGATCGCCCTCGGTATTGTAGACGTATAAGTTGTCAAAACCATCGCGTTCTGAAATCCAGACAAACTGGTCGTCGTGATTCGGAATAAATAGGGGTGCATTTTCCGGCTCAATGTACCGCTCGTCGCTCTCCTCAAACAAAGTCTTAATCAATAGGCCAGAGGCAACATCATATTTGTTGAGCTGACTCCTATTTTGGTCGCGGTTTACTATTGCTATGTATACGAATTCCCCTGAAGGATCCCATGCTAGATTCGTAGCATAAAAAGTGTCGTCTTTAACACCACCATTCAAATCGAGGTAGGTAGTTTTCTTAGTGCCTAGGTCATAGATGCCAACTGCTGCAAGTTCGCCTTGCTGACCAGCCATTGGGTATTTTAATGGAATCGCTGTTGCGGGTGTAGTAGAGTAGTCGACCATCGGATAGTCGCTTACGCCTCGTTCGTCTTTTTCGTAAAATGCAAGCTGCTTGCCTTCTGGACCCCAGAAAGTTCCCGTTCCAATCCCAAACTCATAGCGAGCAATGGCTTGACCACTTACAATCCCTGGCTCATTGTCTGTAACGGCATACATTCGCCCTTGCATATTGACCCACAAGTTATTGTCAACGGTATAAGCGGCCGAATTTATTTCTTGGTGATAGTCAACGTTTGCCGCAGTTTCTGAAAGAGCTAAGGTTTGTGTTCCGGTCTTTTTCTTTAGATCAACGGCATAGAAAACATTGTTGCTTGAGAAGTAGAAAGTGTCTCTTGTGAGCCATTTTACTCGCGGAAACTTATTGAGCGAGGTTTCTGACATCGTATTCAATTCTTCCAAAGTAATAAGTCGTGAGTTTCGATCTTTGGCATTTGAAATGAAAAGTGCGTCGTCTTCGGTGTATGAATACGTGTCGTCACCTTCTCTCCATTGCAAACCGGAGATATAGTCAGGACGAAATTTTCCATACTGTTCGAGTACGGCGTCTTCAATTGATATTTTTTTTTGTGAAAACGATGGAAGGCATAAAAATACCAAGGCAATTGATGTCAGTAACAGACGCATAAGTCAGAATTTTGGAATCAAAGGTAATGGAAAGTACTTTGTCTGTGAGGTCACTTTGTCAATGATCGTTTCTGATTATATTTGCTGCGATGAAATACAAAGTTATAATGTCGGATCGAGCGGTAAGTTCATTGCATCGAATTGTTATGAGCCTCAAGTCCGTATCACTCATCGGCGGCGAGGATGCTCGCACAGCAGTCGTCCATCGGATTAAGAAATTGACCAATAATCCTGCAAAAGGATGCAGAAAGGCCAATTTCGAAAAACTCGCTGGCGAGTATTATTCACTCCTAATTTGGGATTACCGTGTGTATTTCAAAATTGAAGAATCGCGCGTTGTGGTTTTGGAAATCATCGTAGACAAGGAAACGTCTAGCTCAATTTAATTTTCCTCAAGTAGTCTGGCGTTTCTGGTCCTAGGTTGAATATCAGGTCTAGCAGGGATGCATTTTCTAAAAATGGAAGCCTATCGGCAAATGTCTGAACGTAGTTCGGGAAATCAATTCCCTGCAACTTGCCTTTAAATCGTGATCTCATGTCAATGCTGAAGTCTTTAACATAACTTTCACTTTTGACGACCGACACTTCCAGTCCGATCTCCTCAATCAGAAATGATACGGAAGCCAAATTGAAATCTACTAGAAAGTTATGCTTCGCAGCATACAATGCTTGCAACTCGTCTTCAAAGTGAAGGAAGAATGGAGATTTTCCGTAGGCGCTCTTAATCGTATTCCAATGCACACGTTGCCAAGGATCATCTGTAATTCTGATTTCTTTCGTTGCAATCTTTAATCCATTTTGCCCAACCACAGGAATGGTCAAGTCTATTGCTCCATGCACACCGAGAATCGTATAACGATTCCTAAAAGACTGCTTGACATAGTTCTCATGAATGTCCACCACACTGCTTGAAGACAGGCCGTTGGCAAACCAGAATGCATTGGGAAAAGGACAGGCGGGCAATACAGTCATTAGTTCACCAATCGGAACATACGTTCGAATCGGAAACCACTCTTTCCGTGATTGACCTCATCCATTCTGGACATCCAACAGAAAACAGGCTTTCCTACAACATGCGTTTCAGGAACAAATCCCCAAACACGTGAATCTGCGGAGTTGTGGCGGTTATCTCCCATCATCCAGTAGTAGTTAAGCTTGAAGGTGTACTTGTCTGTTTTCGATCCATTGATGTAAATCCCGTCTGCCAGTATTTGAAGTTCGTTGCCTTCATATACCCGAATCACTCGTTCGAATACGCGAATATTGTTTTCATCCAAGGTCACTGTTTCGCCAGCTTGAGGAATGTGAATAGGACCATAATTGTCCCATGACCAAGAAGTAAATGCGGGAGCATCGAAATTCGGGAAGAAATTCAATTGGTTGAATTCAGTTTTAGGATAGGTAACTGGCTCAATACTTTCAACAATTTTCATATTCTTGACCGTTTCGACATCAGCCTTCGTCAGTGGAATCACAACCGACTGAGCATTGTTGGCATCGTACGGAATCTCGCTAGCGACGAACGAAATCACTTTTCTCAAGGTTTGAAGTCCGTTGTTGACTTTGAAGTTTATGCGATACTTAACCTGCATAAATTCAGGATCGGCGATGGCCTTGCCGTCGATATGAACGACTTGATCAATGATCTCTAAATTCTCACCTGGCAGACCAATACAACGTTTCACATAATTCTCGCACTTGTCGATCGGACGTGCTTTTGTTCCGGCGATAACCTCTGGCTTGCCTTTTTGCGCCAATCTTTGGTCTCGCTGGCAGGTATAGCAAAGTTTCTTTTCCTCGAGGTTCTTTCTGGCCATCGCCATGAATTTATCTTGATCGGCGCGGAAAGCGTCTTGATCATAACGAGCCATGAAGAACGCTTCTTGACGGAGAATTCCGTAGTAATCGTGGCCCATCCAGAATGGGTGTGCTACAATAGTATCGCCATGTGGGAAGTTGAAAACAACAGGATCATATCGGTCCACTTTACCCAGTGCTGGAAGTCTGAAATAGGGCATTGTAAACCAATCCGTATAGCTATCTGTCAGTGTGCTTGGAATTGTGTTGTGAATGAAAGGAATGCTCATTGGAGTCTGGGGAGACTTTGCTCCGTAGCTCATTTTGCTCACAAATAGGTAATCACCTACCAACATAGATCCTTCCATTGAAGGGGTAGGAATAGTAAAAGCCTCGAAAAAGAAAGTTCGAATTACAGAAGCTGCAACAATGGCGAATATAATTGCCTCACCCCATTCTCGTCCAAAGCTCTTTTTATTCTTCGTCCAGTCACGGGCACCGATGTACTTGGCTTCTTTGTCTTGGAAAGCAAGTTTTGGAAGATAGACCCATGGAAGTAGTCCAGCAAACCATTGGTCTTTGGCATCACGTCGGTCGAAACAAATGGCCGTTTCAACATGCATGATTGAAAGCATGATTAAATTTACACCAGGCACTAAAAGGAGGAATATCCACCACCAAGGTCGCTTGATCATTTTTAACCAAGTGAGCCAGTGGAGCACTGGAACATATCCCTTCCATCCATCCAACCCAGATCTCTTCAAAAGTGAAGGCAAGCAGATAAATTGGATGACAAGTAGAATAATAAGTAGAATCCAGGGTAAGCTCATAATTTATATCTTAATCATATCTTTCATAGTGAAAACACCTTGTTTCCCTATTAGCCATTCAGCGGCTTTTACTGCGCCTATGGCAAATCCTTTTCTGTTCAGTGCTTTATGCTCAATTGAAATTTGATCGACACCTGAACCATATGTCATTGTATGCGTTCCCGTCACTTCTGGCTCTCGTTGTGAGGCAATGTGAAGAACGCCAGTATCCTTTGTTTCATTGTTATCCCAGCTGTTAACGTTTGCTATTTCTGATATCAGTCCTTCTGCCAGCGTTATTGCCGTGCCACTTGGTGCATCTAACTTTTCGGTATGATGGATTTCGACCATGCTTGCCGAATAATCATTTTGATTGTTCATCATTTGCGCTAAGCGCTTATTGAGCTCGAAGAAAATATTAACCCCAATGCTAAAATTAGAAGCGTGAAACAATCCACTAGAGCCTTTCAAACATCTGGCAGTGATATGTGGCAAGTGCTCATTCCAGCCTGTTGTGCCAGTTACCACAGGGATACCTAGATCTATGCAGGTTTCTAAATTACTCAGCACTTGATCTGGCCTAGTGAATTCTATAGCAACGTCTGCTTGGTTCATCGATTGAGGGGAGATCATATCTAGCGAGCCAAGGCGCGCTGCCACTTCATGGCCTCTTTCCATGATGACAGACTCAATCTCTTTGCCCATCTTTCCATATCCAATAATGGCTATTCGCATCGGGCAAATTTAGAAATTCATGCTCAGGGTTAGGCCAGAAAATAGTTCTTGGCGTCGATAAAGGTATGGATCGATCTTGAGTGATAGATCATCATTCACGTCAAAGTGGTACAAATGCCCGTCTACATTGGCATCAACGATATTCAATACATAGCCTAGTCCCAAAATTATAACCGAAAGATCGCGCCATCGTCGGTAAGTATTTTGAAGTTGATCGAGTTGGGCGGAGTTAAAAGTCGTCTCGTTGATCGTGGTTGGATCCTCATCCAGTTCAGCTATGAGATTCTTTTTGTAAAATTTGAATTCCTGGTTGTTGTTGACCATGTAATAGGTAGTCACTCCTAGCGCAGCATACACAACTGGAATTTTCCAATACTTCTTGTTGTAGGCTTGACCGAGGCCAGGTACCAGAGCTGAATAGACTCCTGCCTTGCGCGGACTATGAAATTTAGTTTCGTTGGAAAGCGTGTCCACCAAAGTGCTGTCACTGGGAGTTAACTGCCCAGAAGTCATCAATGGGATAAGACAAATTACGATCCAGAGAAGCCGCATTATTTATTGAGTAGGTCCAAGATCTGTTCCAATTCAGAGTCACTTGCAAAAGCGATTTCAATCTTTCCTTTGCCCTCTGTCGAGCGCTTGATAGATGTAGTTCTGCCGTACATGAGTCTAAGTTCTGCTTGAACTTTCTGGAGTTGAAGAGATAGATCTGCTTTTGAGCTGCCTTTTTTTGCCGCGCTAGGCTCAACTCCACGGACAAGATCTTCAATCTTGCGAACAGAGAGATCTTCTTGCAATATTCGTCGGTAAAAACCTACTTGCACAGATTCACTTCCGGCATTAACGAGTGCTCTAGCATGACCCATCGATATTTTTTTCTCAATGAGGCCCACTTGAACTTCTGCTGGCAATTTGAGCAGTCGAAGGAAATTGGTCACAGCCGATCGACTTTTGCCGACTTTAACGCTGAGTTGTTCTTGTGTCAATTCACATTCTTCGATCAATCGCTGATAGCTAATAGCGACTTCAATTGGGTCGAGGTTCTCACGTTGAATATTTTCAACAAGAGCCATTTCCAGCATAGCCTGATCATCGGCTGTTCGGATGTATGCTGGAATCTCATCTAATTCGGCCATCTGACTAGCTCGAAAACGACGCTCGCCAGAGATAAGCTGAAATTTGGAGGCTCCAATCTTACGCACGGTGATTGGCTGAATAATGCCATGTGCCTCTATAGAAGACGCCAGCTCACGAAGGGCAGTTTGATCAAATGTTGTTCTTGGTTGAAAAGGATTGGCTTCAATCTGTGTAATAGACAGCATCGCAATTGGACCAGCAACGTTGCCGATGGTCTCCTTTTCTATGATTGCTTCTTTCGGTTCGAACGTAGATGAGTTTTCCAATAGAGCACTCAATCCTCTTCCTAGGGCTTGCCTCTTAGCCATAATATTAGTCGATGCTTATGTATTTTTCCTCAGTAGAAATTCTAGTCATAGAGTTCTTTTGCAGAATCTCGCGGGCCAAGTTGAGGTAATTGATAGACCCTTTGCAACTGGCGTCGTGCATAATAATGGTTTCTCCAAAACTAGGAGCTTCTCCCAGACGAGTATTCCGGTGAATAACCGTATCAAATACCATTTCTTGGAAGTGCATTTTCACTTCGTCCACTACCTGATTGGCCAAGCGCAATCGCGTGTCATACATGGTGAGTAGAATGCCTTCGATAGTCAAGTCAATATTGAGTTTGCTCTGCACAATCTTCACTGTATTCAACAGTTTTCCCAGACCTTCCAAAGCAAAGTATTCACACTGAACAGGGACGATCACAGAATCAGACGCCGTAAGGGCATTGACTGTAATCAATCCGAGTGATGGAGAACAATCGATGATAATGAAATCATAGTCATCTTTTAATTT